>JBIKJD010000046.1:0-7422 GCA_044361205.1 Rhodoluna sp. | reverse complement strand
TGAAGTAATTGTGTAGTTGTCTGCCGAACCTGTTGAGAAAGTTGCGTTAGTGGCAGTCAAGGTGTAGTGCCCAGGTGTGGTTGGGTTGGTAGTTACAGAGCTTGAACCATTGTTGAAGTTATAGGTCACACCAGAAATCACTTCACCGGCGGCGAGACCTGAGCTGGTGTAGGTGATGGCTGGGAAAGTGTCGGTGGTCCAGAAACTGTTCTTCGCGATGGTTGGCGTAAGAGTAAGAGCCTTCTTGCCAATGGTTAGGGTGCGCTGAACTTGAGTGGCCGCGTTGACCTGATCGGTTGCAGCTGAATTTGCGTTCACAACACAGGTACCCGTCGATGTGAAGCGGACCTTACCGGCAACAATGGAGCAGGTTGCCGTTGACGATGGGTCAATGCTGTAAGTAATCATGGAATTTGCGTCAGAAGATGCGCTAGGAGTCACGTCAGCATCACCATAGGAAGCTGAGGCGAAGTTGTTGAATGTGATGGTCTGGTTCGACTTGTCCAGTTGGTCGGTTAAAGCCGAGTAGGTTGTGGTCGATCCAGCATCGTTGGCTAAGGTAACGGCAACACGCACGTAACGAGCAGCTGCAGCGGCCGTTGATACCCAGGTCGGGTTGGTTGCTCCAGAAACGTTGGTGCAAGAGGCAACTAGAAGAGTGTTACAAATCTGCCACTGGTAGGTGGTATTGGTGAATGCGTCGCCCTTGGTGTCCCAAGTTCCCGGGGTTGAAGACAGAGTTGAGCCCGGGGTGGTGATTGTTCCAGAGGTTGCGGAAATCACCGGATTTTCGGTGATTGAAGGAACTTGGGTTGCTGGAACTGCATAGGTGAAGGCCCCTGCTCTGGTTCCGGTAACTCCGTCGCCGTTGGTGACTACAACATCAACGGTGCCAGCAGTGCCAGCACCAGTTACACAGGTGATTGAGGTTGCAGAGCGTGTGCTAATCACACAGGGAACGCCACCGACAGTTACGGTTGCCGCTGGAGAAGTTGAAAAGTTACTTCCCGAAATCACGAGAGTCGTTCCACCGCTAACGTAGCCGTTGTTGGTGCTAATCGAAGAAATCGATGGGCGAGACTGAACTGCTGACAAGTAAGCCGAGCTCCATCCGCTGTTACCTGAGTAACATTCAACAACCCAAGAAACTGGACCGGTTGAGTTCCCAGCTGCTTTGCTGAAGGTGACATAAATGGGCAGCACTCGACCAGCGGAACCGCCACCAAATCCTCCGTTGTTTGTACTTAGGGAGTTAGGAATACCAGTAAGACCAGTGGTCAATCCACCGCTCCAGCCGCCGTTGCCAACTCTCATCGATGAAGAAACGTTGGTTCCCGTGACGGTTGAAACACAGTTCCCAGGTCCGCCGGTTGGGTCAATGAAATATGCTTCAACGGTTACATTGATGGCACCGAGGTGCCCACCCTTGTACTGACCAGCACCAGAGGACTGGACTGCCAATTCGGTTTTGGCCTGGCCAGGTTTGACCCAGTCGGTGAACTTTCCTGTTGCACGATCCCAACCGAATTCAATTGCGCCGATGCCGGTTAGGTCTGCGGGGCTTGAGAAACAGAGAATCGCGCCATCGGCAGAGCGACGAGCAGCATCCTTTACGCACACACCAACGGTGCCGGTGACGTTGTAGTTACTAATTGAACCGGACGTTAGAACCGGAGTGGCGGTGATGTTGTAGTAACCAGGTTCGGTTGGAGTGGCGGTGCTTGTTACGATTCCATTGTTGTAGTTGTAAGTAACTCCCGACATGGTGTCGGTGCCAACAAGTTGACCTGCGGCCATCGTGTAACCAATGGTTGGGAACGCTTCGTTGCTCCAAATGCTGGCCAAACTGGTTGTCGGGGTAATCGTAATTGTCTTTGGGTTTACGGTGAAAGTCCTAACGACTGGCGTGGCCGCCGCATAGGTTGCGTCACCTTCGTGAGAAGCAGTTACTGAACAGATTCCTGCGCCTGTCAGTTGAACTTTGCCAGCAACGATTTCACAAACTCCGCTTGCGCTGAATTGAACCGTTCGGGCACCTGGGCTAGCCGACGCGACTGGGGTGATGTTTGCGTCACCGTAGGTTTTGGTAGTGATGTTTGTAAAGCTGATGGTCTGGGCAGTCGTGCCAACCGCCGACGCGGTGCTCACGTTTCCGATCGCCAGTACGAAGCTGACCATCATGGCAATAATGGTGCGGATGGTGATGGAAAGTTTGGTGAATTGCATGGCAGTTCTCCCCAGTTCTAGAGCAGTATTTCCATAATTCAAACATTCGCTAAATACTGCTTTCTTGAAAGGTTCGCTCAAGGTGCTATTCGGTGAGTAATTGTCCTTTCGGACTTGGTTTTTGTGGATCTCATGCCAATCTGAGGGCACCTCGCTTGTCTTGATGAGCCACCAAATAGATGGATCTCGAGCAGCGGCAATTAAGGAGTTGGCGCAATGTTGGTGCCCCGCTATGATGGACAAAACTATTCCAGTGAATCACCCCCCGATTCGAATCTGCGAAAGGACTACAAATGTCCGCACTGCCGTGGCTAGCTCACTATCCAAGCGATGTTCCCCATGAGCTTCCAGAAAACAATTTCCAAAACCTGCCCGAACTGATAAGGGCGGCTTCTTCTAAGTATTCGAAAACCAAAGCATTCACACAGGTGATGGCGAATGGAATGAATGGATCGCTCACTTACGCTCAGGTGAACGAATACTCAGACAGATTCGCAGCCTACTTGCGCGAAACTATCGGCCTTCAACAGGGCGACCAAGTTGCGGTGCAGATGCCGAACTGCCTGAGCTACACGATCGTTGCTTTTGGTATTTTCAAGGCTGGTCTGGTGCTCGTAAACACCAACCCTCTTTACACTGCCACCGAGATGATTCACCAGTTCTCTGATTCCGGGGCAAAGGCCTTGGTTGTAATCGACATGTTCGCCGACCGCCTTCCGGCTGTTTTGCCAAAGACTTCAATTGAGCACGTTGTGACTGTGAAGATTTCCCAGTTCTTCCCGCCAGTGGTTTCGGGAGTAATTCGCGCCACCCAAAAGTTCTGGAGTAGAACACTCCCAAAAATAGAGTTTCCGCACACCCCGTTCATGGAAGCCGTGCGAGCTGGAGAGAAAGCCCTAACCCCAGACAAGCTAGAGGCTTACCTAAAAGGTGTCGGGCGCGATTCGATTGCAGCTCTGCAATACACCGGTGGTACCACGGGCGTTTCCAAGGGTGCCATGTTGTCTCATGGAAATTTGGTTCTAAACACACTTCAACTAATCACGATGTGTGGCGATTACATGAGGCCTGGTAAAGAAATAGTCGTGACGGCCTTGCCGCTGTACCACATCTTCGCGTTCACCATTAATCTCCTTGCGTTTTGGCACATGGGTGCCAGAAACCTACTCGTTCCAACTCCTAGACCTCCAAGCAATTTGAGAAGAGTTTTTGAGAACTATAAGGTCACTTGGATGACCGGAGTAAATACTCTTTTCAACGCTCTACTAAATGAACGTTGGTTCACCGATTCCCCGCCAAAGCACTTGAGAGCTTCCGCAGCCGGCGGTATGGCCTTGCACGAATCGGTTTCGGAAAACTGGCGAAAGGTTACCAAGACTCCAATTGTTGAGGGCTACGGCCTTACCGAGTCGTCACCAGTTCTGACTTTCAACCCGCTCAACGGCGGTGGGAAAGACGGAACCATTGGAATTCCTGTTCCTTCTACGCTCGTCAAATGCGTGGGCGAAGATGGCCGCGAGGTAGCCACTGGCCAGCCCGGAGAGTTACTTGCAAAAGGCCCTCAAATCATGGTCGGTTACTGGAATCGTCCTAAGGAAACGGAAGCAACAATTGTTGACGGCTGGTTACTAACCGGCGACATAGCAACGGTGGACTCCGACGGGTTCCTCACCATTGTGGATCGAAAGAAAGACATGGTTCTGGTATCCGGATTCAACGTCTATCCCAACGAGGTGGAAGAGCAGATTGCAGCCTTGGAGGGTGTTCTAGAGGTTGGCGTTATCGGAGTTCCAGACTCCCGAAGCGGAGAAAAGGTGAAGGCCTTCATCGTCGCTGGAGTGAACAGACCTACGGTTGAAGAAGTTATTGAATTTTGTAGGAAGCACTTGGCGGCCTACAAAGTTCCGAGCGCCGTCGAGTTTGTTGACGAGCTACCGAAAAGCCCGATTGGCAAAATCTTGAGACGCGAACTGCGTGCTCAAGAGTTAGCCTCGATCACTAACGACAGGGGTTAAACATGAAATCACTTTTGCTTCAGGCCGCAGAAACCGCAAACCAGGCCACCGTTGTAAACGAGTTCGAGCAGACACTGCTTCGGGTCTTTATCCTGATAATCATGTTCGGTCTAGGCGCTGGTCTAACTTTGAAGGATTTCACGTTAGCGCTGAGAAGACCATGGGGGCTCATTATTGGTTGGGTAGCCCAGTTCGGAATTATGCCTCTGACTGCCTACGCGTTGATCGTCTTAGTACTCATTCCGTTCAGTCCGCCAGAAGGAGTGCTTTTCATAGCCTTGGGTGCACTGATTATGGGTGCGGTTCCGGCAGGAACAACCTCGAACCTATTCACCTACTTCTCTAAGGGGAACGTGGCACTCAGCGTCACGATGACCGTGAACTCAACTCTTTGGGCATTTGTAATGACTCCCCTAGCTCTATGGTTTTACTCGAACCTAATTGGACTAGATGAGTCGTTGAGCGTGCCAGTTAGCGAGTTAGCAACCGTAATTGTCGGTTTGATTATTCCTGTTGGTATCGGAATGTTGATTAGGAAACTGAGCGCAAACATTGGCTCGATCATTGAGCTACTCGGCGGAGTTTTCGGACTTCTGTTTATTCCGTTCCTGATTGCAGTTTGGGTGCCACGCAACTGGCAGCTTCTACTCGACACACAGTGGCCTACCTACACGGTTGCGATTGGTCTCGGGGCAGTTGGAATGCTGGGGGCTTACTACATGTCCAAGCTACTGAAGCTTCACCCGGCTAACGCCAGAACAATTGCACTCGAAGCAGGAATCAACAATGGCCCGCTAGCCATCGCTGTGATTGTTGCCGTGTACATCGATAGCCCTGGACTGGATCAAATACTTTTGGTTCCTGCGCTTTATTCTCTATTCATCGTTCTTTTGTCGACAGCCGTAACTCTCGTTTTCCGCAGGGCGAACGTGGCGGCTGAGCAGAAAATACCCAACCTTCTCTAAGAGAATTTGAAGTAACGTGCCGAATCCCTCGGCTCGTCGTTGTCATTTTTGTTTTGAGAGAAAGAAGTGTTTGCTCAAATGCATGACGATTTCGAATTGATTCAAACCGAGCGACTCGACTTGTATTGCCTAACGGCGACAGAGCTCTTTGTAATGGGAACTGATCCGGAAATGTTTAGAGCTCGTTCGTTTTTGAACCCCTACGAAGTTATCTCAGGAGAGGATTTGCCTCGAGAGAACCGAGTTGCAGACGTTCGGGCTAACCCTGACAACATTCGTTGGTACTTCCGAGCGATTGTTGACCGTTCTCGAAATTTGGTGGTCGGGAGCACTTCGTTCCACGGTGGTCCGGATGAGCGTGGCATGGTTGAGATTGGCTTGGGCATTCACCAGTCAGAGCAAGGAAAAGGTTTTGCCACCGAAGCGGTGGCTGGAATGTGGTCTTGGGCTGCAACCCAACCGAGTGTTAAGTTTCTTCGCTACACGGTGGATCCGAACAACGGACCATCAATTTCAGTGATCAACAAGTTGGGTGTGCCCCAAATTGGTGAGCAGATGGATGAAGTCGACGGCCTCGAATTTGTTTTCGAGATTTCGGTGAGCGACTATTTAGGTTCGAAAAAATGACTTCTTCGATTTCGTTTTCGACAGCGGGACCGGGCCAGAATTCAAAAACTAACTCGCCCGTCGTCGTTCTGCTACATGGGTACGGCGCCAACGAACAAGACCTTCCAGGAATCATGCAAAGCTTTCCAGGGTCGCTGGCTTGGGTTTCACCTAGAGCTCCTTTGGTGCTTCAACCAGGAAGTTATGCCTGGTCTCCGATCACGGTTCCAGGTAACCCGGATCCAAGTGACGCGGTTGTTGCTACAGAACGGCTTTGGAAATGGATCGACGAGAACGTTCCGAGTGAATCCCTGATCATTCCGGTTGGATTCTCGCAGGGCGGAATGATGGCAACGCAACTTCTGAGAACCCGACCCGACAGAATTCTTGGAACAGTGATTCTGGCTGGGTTCAATGTGGATTCGAATCAGCCGGCCGACGAACGGCTGCGAACTGAGTTACCTCAAGTAATTTACTGTCATGGTTTAGAAGACAAGGTTGTCTCAGCGGCAGCCGTGGAGCGCTTGACAAAATGGTTGGAGACTCACACTACAGCGACCATAATCAGTTACCGACGGCTTGGGCACTCCGTGGACCAACGTGTGCTCGGTGATGTGTCGAAGTTCTTTACAAAGAACCTTGGAATTCGCTAATCCTCAGATTTTAGACTTTGCCAATCTCGACATCGAAACTTTCGCAATTGGAAGCAGTGCCCAAAGAATTGCAACAGCGTCGATGAACTCCTGTGCTATCGCATTCTGAGTCACGGAGAACACCCCGAAGGCTCCGGCAAACATTGCGATAACTGAAAGTGCCATCCCGATACCGGCAGCTTGCAAAGCTCGATTGCGAGCCCCCTGAGAAATTCGAATGGCATCCGCGAGGCGGCTGATGGAATCTTCTACAATAACCACCGATGCGCTCTCACTCGCTGCCGTGGCTCCACGAGCCCCCATGGCAACTCCAACATCGGAAGCGGCCAGAGCTGGTGAGTCGTTTATGCCATCTCCAACTACCAGAACCGAACCGGTCGCGTTGGTCTTTTCTAATTCAACTAATTTCAGCTTGTCGTTTGGGCGGCATTCAGCATAAACCTCATCCACTCCAACCGCCTTGCCGACCAAGTCACCGGCGGCGCGGCGATCACCGGTCACTAGCAAAATGCGCTCGATGCCAAGCTGTCGAAGTTTTGTGATTGTTTCGGCAGCGTCAGAGCGAAGAGGGTCATCGAGGTCAATTACCCCGATGACTTCCCCGTCTCGCTCAACACAAATTTGTAATCCGGGGGTTAGTTGCACCCAGTTCGGAACTCGCTCTGGAAGCCGACCGACCCGAATTGAGTGACCTAGAACCCGACCAATCAACCCTTCACCAAAAACCTCTTTGACGTCGGTTGCTAGGTCGGCTCGAACACCCCGAACCTCAGCACCTCGAACCACCGCTTTTGCTAGTACATGGGCGCTGGAGGACTCCATCCCAGCCGCTATGGCCAAGACTTCCTTTTCAGCTATTCCGTTAGAAGCCTGAATTCGAGTAATTTCTGGACCACCGTGAGTCAGCGTTCCGGTTTTATCCACCAACAGCACTTGACTCATAGCGAGTTTTTCCAA
>JBIKJD010000045.1:0-7510 GCA_044361205.1 Rhodoluna sp. | reverse complement strand
AGGCCGGTCATGGTTTCAACGGGTTTGGCGACGATCGCCACGGCACCGATAGGTGGCTTTGCCTATAACCACGCGGCAATCACGGCAGCTCTCAACGCTAATGAGCAGGCTCACAAGGAACCCAAGAAGCGTTATCTGGCATCGGTTTACGGGGGAGTCGTTTACGTCTTGCTGGCGCTATTCGCTGTGCCGTTCATGACCTTCGTCCTAGGTGTCCCGGACAAACTGATTTTGGCGATGGCGGGAATTGCGCTGTTTGCCACGATTACCTCGGCCGTCACTGCCGCAACCGAAGATGCCGAACTTCGACTACCGGCAGTTGTAACGTTCCTGGTTGGAGCCTCCGGGTTCTCAGTTTGGGGAATCGGGGCAGCGTTCTGGGCGCTCGTTACCGGAGTTTTAGTCTGGCTAGTTTTAAAGAAGAGAGCCTAGGCTTCTTCTGTCTCGCTTAGGATTACATCCTTCACGGCAAACTCGTCACCCTCTTCGAAGATCAGATCGCTAATCTTTCCAACTGCCTTGAAGTCTGCTTCTAGTAGTCGCAGGGTCGTTAAAACGGCTGCAGGGGAGACCAGGGTTGCCGATTCGACTTCAGCCTTCATCGAGACCTTGGCGTCCGACTTAGCCTTGCGTAGGCCGAATAGGGCTTCCTTGGCTAGTTCAAGAACGCCAAGGTTGCCGGCGTCTAGACCCTCGGTGAGTTCTTCAGGCGTAGGCCAGGTTGCACGGTGGATGGAACCGGCATCGGTCTGCCACCAACTCCAAACCTCGTCGGTTGCGAACGGAAGGAATGGCGCGAAAAGTCGCAGCATGGTGTGAAGCGCTTTGCGCAGGGCTACTGCTGCAGAAGCTTGCTCGGCATTGGTGTATTCACCCTGACCGTAGGCTCGTTCCTTGACTAGTTCGAGGTAGTTGTCGGTGAAGTTCCAGAAGAACTGTTCGGCAACTTCGAGCGCCTTGGTGTGGTCGTAGTTTTCGAAGGCTGTGGTGGCATCCTTCACAACATCGGCAAGGTTTAGAAGTAGCGACTGGTCTACCGCTTCGGTAACTTGCGTGATTCCTTCGGCCGGCTCAAATGAGAGAACGAACTTGCTGGCGTTGAGAAGCTTGATGGCTAGGCGGCGACCAATCTTCATCTGACCTTCGTCAAATGCGGCGTCGGTGCCAAGGCGAGCTGAGGCGGCCCAGTAGCGAACCGCATCGGCGCCGTGGTTGTCGATTGGTTCGGCAGGAACGACCACGTTGCCCTTCGACTTCGACATCTTCTTGCGGTCTGGGTCGAGGATCCAGCCAGAGATGGCAGCGTTACTCCATGGAAGCTGACCGCTTTCCTGTTCGCTGCGAAGCAGGGTTGAGAAGAGCCAGGTGCGAATGATGTCTTGACCCTGCGGGCGAAGGTTGAACGGGTAGACCTTGGCGTATTTTTCGGGGTCTGAGATCCAACCACCGGCAAGTTGCGGGGTTAGTGAACTGGTTGCCCAGGTGTCCATGATGTCCACTTCACCTACGAAACCATTCGGCTGGTTGCGCTGTGCTTCGGTGAAGCCGGCTGGCACATCGGTTGAAGGGTCAACTGGAAGAAGTTCGTGGGCTGGGGTGAGCACGCGGTCGAAATCTGGGTTGCCGTCGTTGTCTAGTCCGTACCAAACCGGAATTGGCACACCGAAGAAGCGCTGACGAGAAATCAGCCAGTCCCCGGTTAGACCGTTGACCCAGTTCTCGTAGCGAACTCGCATAAAGTCTGGGTGGAAGGCAAGGTTCTTGCCCTGAGCGATCAGCTTTTCTTTTAGTTCTTCATCGCGGCCACCGTTGTGGATGTACCACTGTCGGGTAGAAACGATTTCAAGCGGCTTGTCGCCCTTCTCGAAGAACTTGACCGGGTGGGTGATGGGTTTCGCTTCGCCAACCATGTCGCCAGATTCTTGAAGCAGCTCAACGATTCGCTGCTTGGCGGAGAAGGTGGTCTTGCCAGCAAGTTCGGCAAAGACTTCCTTGCCCTTTTCAGAGGTTATGGCGTCTGGTGCTTCGGAGATGATTCTTCCGTCCCAACCTAGGATCGCACGGTTTGGAAGGTCGAGTTCGCGCCACCAGATCACGTCGGTGACGTCTCCGAAGGTACAAATCATGGCGATTCCAGAGCCCTTTTCCTGGCTGGCCAGGCGGTGAGCAACAACCGGGACCTCAACGCCGAACAGCGGGGTGGTTACAGTCTTGCCAAACAGTGGCTGATAACGCTCGTCGTCTGGGTGGGCAACCAGGGCAACACAGGCTGGAAGAAGTTCCGGTCTGGTGGTTTCAATGAAAATCTTGCCTTCTGGACCATCGAAGCCAATCCGGTGATAGGCACCAGGCTGTTCGCGGTCTTCCAGTTCGGCCTGGGCAACGGCAGTGCGGAAGGTGACATCCCAAAGAGTTGGAGCCATCGACTGGTAGGCCTCGCCGCGCTCGAGGTTGTTTAGAAAAGCCTTCTGGCTAACCGCCTGGGCGTCGGGGGAGATGGTCTGGTAGGTCTGCGACCAGTCGACGGAGAGACCGAGACGACGCCACAGGGCTTCGAACTGCTTCTCGTCTTCGGTGGTTAGTTTTTCACAAAGCTCAATGAAGTTGCGGCGGCTGATTGGAATTTGGTCGGCAGCCTTAGAGGATTTGTTGTCTCCTCCCTCGAACGGAGGAACGAAGTCCTTGTCGTAAGGAAGACTCGGGTCGCAGCGAACCCCGAAGTAGTTCTGTACGCGACGTTCAGTTGGTAACCCGTTGTCGTCCCAGCCCATTGGGTAGTAGACCTCACGTCCAAGCATTCGCTGGAAACGTGCGACGACGTCGGTGTGGGTGTAGCTGAAAACGTGACCCACGTGAAGCGAACCGGAAACGGTTGGTGGAGGGGTGTCAATCGAGTAGATGTTGGAGCGGTCGGCGTTGCGATCGAATGAGTAAACGCAGTCGGTGTCCCACTTTTCAGCCCACTTGGTCTCAAGTCCTTCAACACTCACCTTTTCGGGTGCTGTTGCGGGTTTGAGGAAAGCGGAAGCGGATTGCTGATAAGTCACGTGGGAGTCTCCAAAACTAGCGTTCTAATAAGGTTAACATTGACTTAGAAAACCTTTTGTAAGCCAGAAAGCCTCAAATGTACCCAAAGAGCCAAAACTCTGCCACGCCCGGTGTTAATCCTTCTCCGAGTTTCCCAGAGGTTGAGCAAGGGATTTTGGCTTTCTGGAAGGGCGACGACACTTTTCAGGCCTCGATTGATCAGCGTTCCAAAGAGAACGAGTTTGTTTTCTATGACGGCCCTCCGTTTGCAAATGGACTTCCGCACTACGGTCACCTGCTAACCGGTTATGCGAAAGACATGGTTCCTCGCTATAAGACCATGCGCGGATTCCGCGTTGAACGACGTTTCGGTTGGGACACCCACGGTCTTCCTGCCGAGGTTGAGGCCGAGCGACAGCTAGGCATCTCTGGCCGTCTCGAGATCGAAAAGTTCGGCATTCAGAAGTTCAATGACACCTGTAAGACTTCGGTCCTGAAGTACACCGAAGACTGGCGCACCTACGTGACGCGCCAGGCGCGCTGGGTCGACTTCGACAACGACTACAAGACTCTGGACAAGGACTACACCGAGAGCGTGATTTGGGCGTTCAAGGAACTTCACAACAAGGGCTTGATCTACGAAGGCTTCAAGGTTTTGGCTTACTGCTGGCGCTGTGAAACTCCACTGTCGAACCACGAACTTCGCATGGACGACGAGGTTTACAAGAACCGTCAAGACCAGACCGTGACTGTTACCTTCCCAATTCTGGAAGGCCAGCGTTTCGCTGGGGTGAAGCTTCTAGCCTGGACCACCACCCCTTGGACCCTGCCAACCAACTTCGCCTTGGCGGTTGGACCAGAGATTGAATACGCAGTTGTAAACGGCTACCTACTTTCCAAGAACCTGATCGGCGCTCACTACAAAGAACTTGGCTTTGAATCTGCCGAGGACGCCCAGGCTACCGTTACCGAGACCGTGATGGGTTCGGAACTTGGCGGAATTCGCTACCAGCGCCTATTCGACTATTACGCCGACGCCGACAAGTTTGGCACCGAGAACGCTTGGCAAATCCTCGTCGACGATTACGTTGGCGACGGTGACGGAACCGGTATCGTGCACCAGGCACCTGCCTACGGCGAAGACGACCAGCGAGTTTGTGAAAAAGCCGACATTCCGGTTTTAATCTCGGTCAACGAACGCGGTGAGTTCGTGTCGGTCGTTTCCGACTTCGCTGGCAAGCACGCATTCGATGCCAACAAAGAAATCATCTTTTGGCTCAAAGAAAATGGCCGCCTATTCAAGCAGGCTTCCTACGACCACCCGTACCCGCACTGCTACCGGTGCAAGAATCCGCTGATTTACAAGGCGGTTTCGTCGTGGTTCGTTGAGACCACCAAGGTTCGCGACCGCATGTTGGAGTTAAACCAGGAAATCGACTGGACCCCCGAGCACACCAAGGAGGGTTCGTTTGGTAAGTGGCTCGAGAATGTTCGCGACTGGGCGATTAGCCGCAACCGTTTCTGGGGAGCGCCGATTCCGGTTTGGAAGTCCGACGACCCTGCCTACCCACGCATCGATGTCTACGGTTCGCTGGATGAGATGGAAGCCGACTTTGGTGTTCGTCCTAGTGATTTCCACCGCCCGGTTATCGACGACCTAACCCGCTCGAACCCAGATGACCCAACCGGCAATTCGACCATGCGTCGTGTGCCTGAGGTTTTGGACTGCTGGTTTGAGTCTGGTTCGATGCCGTTTGCGCAAGTGCACTATCCATTTGAGAACCGCGAGTGGTTTGAAACTCACAATCCTGGTGACTACATCGTTGAATACGTTGGGCAGACCCGAGGTTGGTTCTACACCCTGCACGTTCTGGCCACCGCACTATTCGACCGCCCAGCGTTCAAGACCGCGATCAGCCACGGAATCATCCTCGGCAACGATGGCCAGAAAATGTCCAAGTCGCTTCGCAACTACCCGGATGTCAACGAGGTGTTCGACCGTGATGGTGCCGATGCGATGCGCTGGTTCCTGCTTTCAAGCCCAATCCTTCGCGGTGGAAATCTGATCGTAACCGAGCAGGGGATTCGCGAGGGTGTTCGTCAGCTGCTGCTTCCACTTTGGAACTCGTACTACTTCTTCAGCCTTTACGCCAACGCCTCGAACTACGAGGCTAAATTCTCAACCGAATCTAAAGACGTGCTTGACCGGTACCTTTTGGCCAAGACTCACGACCTAATTATTAAAGTTGAAAACGCGATGGACAAGTACGACTCGTACGTTGCGACCAACCTACTTCGTGACTTCGCCGACGTGCTGACTAACTGGTACGTTCGTCGTTCGCGCGACCGTTTCTGGGAGGGTTCGCCAGAAGGCTTCGACACTCTCTACACCGTCCTGGAAACCCTTTGCCGTGTGGCTGCTCCGCTGCTACCAATGGTTACTGAAGAGGTCTGGAAGGGTCTGACCAATGGTCGCTCCGTTCACCTAACCGACTGGCCAAACGCTAAAAATTTCCCAGCCGACGACAAGCTGGTTTCGGCAATGGACCAGATCCGTTCCGCGTCATCAGTTTCAAACGCACTTCGCAAGGCAGCTTCGCTTCGTAACCGTTTGCCGCTAGCCAAGCTAACCGTGGTGACCAATGACTCTGCAGATCTTGAGCAGTTCAGTTCTCTTCTAGCCGACGAACTAAACGTCAAGGCAATCGAATTGGTCGAGCTCGATGAAACATCGGGCGAACGCTTCGGTGTCGTCAAGCAGCTGACCGTGAACTCGCGAGTTGCTGGACCACGTTTGGGTGCTGGCGTGCAGCAGGTCATCCGCGGTGCAAAGGCAGGCGTCTGGTCGCTGGTCGACGGCAAGGTTGTCGTGGATGGCGTGGAGCTCTTGGAAGAAGAGTACGAACTGACTTTGGTGGCCGACTTGGCAGCAGGAGACAGCAAGAATCTGATCGGCATCTTGCCTTCCGGTGGTTTCGTAATTCTCGATGGCGACGTAACTGCGGAACTTGAAGTCGAAGGCGCTGCCCGAGACCTAATCCGTGCGATTCAGCAGACTCGAAAAGATTCTGGTCTTGATGTGTCTGACCGAATCAAACTCACGATCGCCGGCGATGACGCAACCTTGGCTGCAATTGCAGCACACGAAGAACTAATCAAGTCGGAAACTTTGACGCTTGAACTTGTAACATCAGCAACCTCGGGTGAAGTTCAGATTTCGGTGGCCAAGCTTTGATCAAGACCGTGAAAGATGTTGAGCAGGCGCTGCTTGCTCGCATGCCGGAACACGAACTGCGCCCACGGCTAGAACCAACTGCTCGCGCTGCCGCACTTCTTGGCGACCCGCAGAAGCTTTACCGTGTTATTCACGTGACTGGCACTAACGGTAAAACTTCAACCTCTAGAATGATCGAGCGTCTTCTTCGTGAGCACTCACTTCGCACCGGCCGTTTCACCAGCCCACACCTAACCAAGCTGAACGAGCGAATTGCACTGGATGGCGAACCGGTTTCCGACGAGGTTTTGGTTGAGATTTGGAAAGACATCGAGCCGATTCTCAAACTGGTTGATGCCGAGTTGGACGCCGAAGGGGAGTTGCCGCTCACCTATTTTGAATCGCTGACCTTGCTGGCTTTCGCAATCTTTGCCGATGCGCCCGTCGACGTTTTGGTGCTCGAAGTAGGCATGGGCGGTGAATGGGATTCCACAAACGTGGCCGATGGTGACGTTGCTGTTTTCACCCCAATCGACATGGACCACGCTGATCGTCTGGGCAACACCATCGCCGAGATTGCCAAGACTAAGTCGGGCATCATCAAGGCCGGTGCTGTTGTCGTTTCAGCCAAGCAAGTTGAAGCAGCAGCCAACTCGATTACTGCCAAGACCGTCCAGGTTGCCGAGCGTCAAGTTTCCTACGGAAAAGACTTCGAAGCTTTTGATGTCGCACCAGATGGCAAAGGTCAGCGACTTAGCATCAAGGGTCTGGCCGGCGAGTATCGCGACCTGTTCCTACCGCTCTACGGAAAACACCAAGCCGAAAACGCTGCTTTGGCACTGGCTGCCGTTGAAGCCTTTCTAGGAAATGGCGAGCGCCGAATTTTGGATGACATCGTGCGAGTTGCATTTGCCGACGCTTCTTCACCAGGACGCCTTCAGGTGCTCAGCCGCGAACCGCTGACTCTGGTTGATGGTGCTCACAACCCTCACGGCGTGAAGTCATTGGCTGAGGCTCTGGTCACGAACTTTTCTTCACCAAAGGCCGTAGGTGTGCTCGGTGTGCTCGCGGGCAAGAACGCCGACGAAATGTTTCAGAGTCTTCAAAGCAGTTTTGAGCACGTGGTGATCACAGCATCCAAGTCGGATCGTTCCACCTCGCAGGATGAATTAGCTTCCATCGCTTCGAAATTCTGGGGCGATAACGTTACTGTTTCCGGGGGAGTAGCCAAGGCGATCCAAGACGCTCGCGAAATTGCAACAGCCAAAA
>JBIKJD010000004.1:0-25635 GCA_044361205.1 Rhodoluna sp. | reverse complement strand
TGACGCCTCAGCTTCACTCCCCGACACTTTCTTGCTGTCGCGATTCCAAAAACGGGCAAGGTTTCGTGCATAGCGGCTAAGTCGCTCAATGTCTTTGGGCTCAACCTGCCATCTCGGCCCAGTGAGAAGGCGCATTAGATGCGCGCCCGCTTGCGGATAGTGAATAACGCGAAGGGCGGCTACCAAGTCAACAATCTCCGGAGACTCGAGCAAACCACCGAGTCCCACGACTTCGACATTCAACCCGGCATCACGCAGTTCCGTTTCAAAGACCGACATCATGTTTCGACTTCTCATTAGCACTGCAGCGGTCGGGCGCTTTTCCAGCGGACCTTCACCCATATTCTCGATCAACCATTTCGCCGTGAATTTGGCTTCATTAGCTACCTGATCTGCGAAGTAAACGGTGATTTGCCCTTCTTTTGCTCCATCTGGAGCATCCAGTTCCTGGATCTCCACTTTGGGAAGTGGCGGCCGGTTTTGCAAGAATGCGGGGGACGCTTCAAGTGGCTTCAAGATTTCGTTGGCTAACTTCAAGACAACCTTCGGGTTGCGCCATGACCGGGATAGATGCCTCATTTCTATTTCTGCTCCCGAGCCTCGGAACTTCAGAAGGAAGTCACCTAAGTTAGAGGCACTAGCGCCGCGCCAACCATAGATTGATTGATTGGGGTCGCCAACCGCGAAAACAGACTGTCCAGAAAACAGCCCTGCGAGAAGCTCTATCTGCATGGTGCTGGTATCTTGAAATTCATCCAGCAAGACCTGTGTGTACTGCCCTGATTCCCTGGTTCGGACCGTATCACCGAGCTCCATGACGGCTCGATAGGCGAGGGCAACTTGATCTGAGAAATCAATGTAACTGCGTCGCTTCTTTTCCTCAATGAATGCCTGCGCAAGATTGGCCAGCATTGGTGTGCTCAGCGCCCCAGAAATACTCGAAAGAAGTGTTGAACCAATTGGCTGCTCCGCAGTTACCTTGGCCCTAGAACTGGCCGGCAAGCTAGCAATCTGCTTGTAGAAGCCTGCAATGTATTTTTCAATTTCCTCAGGAGTTACGTTGTGATCGTTCATGGCTCCGGCCAGAGTTAGAACGCCGTCGACGACGGAATTAAGGCTCAGTTCAGAGTCAACAATTCGCGGGTCTATTTCCTCCCCGTATTTAACAACAACTTCTCTGGCTAATTGAAAACGGCTGGCATCCGTGAGCAAAGTTGAGTCATCCTCGTAGCCAAGCGAAAGTGCGTAGTCGCGGTAAAGAGTATTTGCATAAGAGTTGTAGGTGGTGATGTTGGGTGCTGTGAAGTTTCGTTCTAGCCCGGCCGGCCACAAATTTTCGTCTTTTGCCAGAGCTGTAAGCGCGTTGTTGATTCGCTTTGATAATTCGGATGCCGCTTTCCTCGTGAACGTTAGACCGAGAATCTGATGAGGCTCGCACTTGCCATTTGCCACAAGCCAGACCACGCGAGTGGCCATAAGTTCGGTTTTACCAGAGCCGGCACCGGCAACCACCAAGGTCGGTCGATCACTATCGGCGGTTACTGCTTTTACCTGGTCAGGGGTCAAAGTCAGCGAAGGATTTCGTTTAAATACCTGGTAAGCCTCGTCGGCTGTTACCTCTCTAGTCGACATAAGAAACCGCTTTCGTCAACAAAATTTTGCAGTTGCCATAACCGTTTTCGTCATAGCAATGAGTGCCGATGTTCGCCTGGAAAGTAGCATCTTCGGCTGCCATGCCGATGATTGCTTGGTCGATTAGATTGCGGAAGTTTTCCTGCAGGTCTGGAGCCTCCTCTAGTGAAGGCTGACTCTTGATTGCAACCTTTTCACCGCCAACGAGAACCAGAGAAGCACCCTCGAGCGCATTACCCTCACCGGATTCCGTTTGCAGCCCTCCCTCAAGAAATGCAATTTGGTAAAGACCGAGCTGAGCATTCTCTTCAGCCTTGGGCGCGGTCTTTCCCGTTTTGAGGTCAACAATCATGATCTGACCTTCTGGGCCTTGCTCAACGCGGTCGACTCTTCCTCGCACTCTCGCGCGTCCCAGTTCAAAATCGATTCCAACTTCTGCTCCGAGGAGTTGATAGCCCGCTTCCTTTTGACCCTCCAAATAGGTGCTGAGATGACGAACCATTTTTTGAGCTTTACGCAATTCTTTTTTCTCGACCCAGCCTGCCTCGAATTCGAGAGTGTGCCACTTGGTTTCTACATTTCTCCATAGTTCGCCGTAGGTGATCGCCTTGGTCTCTTCCAAGACTTGGTGGAGCAGTGTTCCGAAATTGGCTTCGAAACTTCGATCTGTTCCTCCATGCGCTTGCATAAACCAGTGCAAAGGGCACCTAATGAATGCATCCAATTGAGATGGGTAGATCCAGACCTTTCCGGTCTCATCATCGGTCAGGGGAACCAGAGCCTCCGGGCTTTCGAAATCGATGATCCCTGCCCACTGATCCGGATGCGCTCCCGGTTGCCCTTCGAGCGCCAGTCTGGCTAATCCATATGCCGCAGTCAAACGTTCGGATTCCGATTCAGCACTGAGCAGCCTCCTGCGCAGAGTTCCTACCAATCCACGCAAGGTGTATCTAGGCTCAGCAAAGGTTTGAGGTTCCGGAATGTCACCCAGCAAAAGTCTGACGAACTGTGAAATCTGGGTCTCTTCGCCGTCTACAGCAGAAACGATTAGCCGCTCGGACGCAGCTCCTATGGCTTTTTGCAGGAGACGGTGTTCGTCTTTAATTTCATCGCGCTGCTCGGTGTTTTGCTCAGATGTGAGTCTGGCATCTAAAGCCATTGCCCCTAAAAGCGATGAGCGAGGTTTCAGGTTTGGCCAGACTCCTTCGGTTAGTCCTGGTAGTGCAACAACTTTGAATCGGCGACCGATAAGTGCCGAGCTTGTGGCCAGCAGCACCTTTTGGTCGTCCCTGGAAACCAGCGCCAAGGTGTCCTGGGGGATGTCTCGTTCTAACTGCTCTTTTATGAACGATCTAGGGCCGGCTTCAGGATGACGTTCGGCATGCTGATTGGCGGCAGCAAAAAGCGCCACGACGGCGTCCAAGTTTCGATCGGCCTGCTGCGCTACTTCGCCGACCCCATTCGAAAGATTTGGCCAACTCGAGGCCACCGGGGAACTACTCCAGAGACTCCATAAGAGTTCCTCGGCTGTGCTGGAATCATCGTTTGCCAATTCGATTGTTTTTGCGAGAACCTTCAACAACCGATTTACGCGGCGACCCTCCTCGCCGTAAAGTTCCTTGGCAACTTCCGGCTTCTCAAAAAGTTCAATGAGCAGTTGATCGCTGGTTCGCTCTCCCCCGGAATCAAGTTCTAGTTGCCGAAGCCTTCTGCGAACTCTGCGAATTGCCAGAGAGTCAAGGCCTGCGATTGGGTTGTGCAAAATTTCAATAATTAGGTTCTTAGTAAGTTCCGGTTGCTCAAGGCAATAAGCAGCCAATTTGAGTAGGTTGCCGGTTGCAAATTCGTCTCGGAACGAGGTTTGACTTCCTTCAACCAAGGTAGGAACGGATTCCGCGGCAAGAGCGGCTGCCCACTTATCGAGAACTGACCGTGATCTGGCAATCACGGCCATGTCGCCCCAGGCGACTGACTCGTTCAGGTGTAACTCGCGTAGGCGGTGCGCGAGCCAGGCAAGCTCGGCAGCTTCCAAATTGAAAATACGACCTTCCACACGACTTCCTGAAACAGCATTTGAAGGCCCAAGGGCGGCTCGCTGGGCGCCTGCGCCTTCAGGCGAAATGTGGAATGCGTTCCGAGCGAGCGCTGCGGTTAGGTCTGGGTGTCGAGAGCCAATGTCGGTGGTGAGATAGATGGTTTCAAAAGCTTTGCCTGATGCTGTTATCAGGTCTTTCATTGCGGTTGGACTGGCAGATCGGAAACCCATGGTTGTAACATCGGGATCCCCAATTACGACAAGGCTGGCGCCTCGAGTGGCGAGTGTTTGAATGAGTCGCGCAGCGGCCGGGGTCAACTCCTGCGCATCATCGACAACGATTAGTTTTAGAGCGGACGCAATCTTGGGCCATTCTTCCATTTGCAGTTTGTTAATAGCGGTTGTTAGCAAAGTTGACGGGTCGTGGCGATTGTCATTTGCCGGGTTCTGCAGTCGGTCCAAATATTCTGAATAAAAGCCCGCCATGGCAACCCAGGCAGAGTTTTTCTCATCTGTGCCAATTCGAACAAGCTTTTCCACGCTCAGCTCGTGCTCGAGACAGACAGTAATTAGATCTCGAAGTTCGGAACGAAATCCTCGCAGGCTCAAGACCTGCCGATTCAACTGAGTTGGCCAGTCGGATGGTAGGCCCTTGGTCAATAGCTCTTCAATGAGTTCGCTAATGATTTGATCTTGTTCGCTACCGGTTATTAGTTCAGGAGGTTTAATGCCTAGACTCAGAGACTTTTCTCGAAGAATTTGGAAAGCGAAAGATTGCAAGGTTCTAGCAAGCGGCCCAGGAGTTGACCCTTGGTGTTCAAGAGCCAATTCGTCGCGGAGTTTGGTTGCCGAGGTGCGAGTTGCTGAAATCACTAAGATTTCTTCTGGTGCAGTTCCAGATTTGAGTCGGTTGATCACCAAAGCCTTCAGGGCAGTTGTTTTTCCGCTTCCAGGTGCGCCGTAAACCAGAGCGCTCGAATCCGAGGAGAGCTTGGCTACCTGAAGTTGTTCCTTTGAAAGCGCCAGCTCGGGTAGGACCGACCCCATACCGTGACTTCTAAAAACCGCTTCGCCCATTGAAAGCAGACTACTTTGCTCCTAGGACATTTAGGCAAACCTTGTCGGCAGGTTGTCGTAATCTAGTCGAGTAAGAGAAAAGGTGCATTTTGGAAATCAAGATTGGTCTCAGAAACCTAGCCCGCGAACTCAGTTTTGAGTCGGAACAGAGCGCGCAAGACGTTGAACAAACCGTTGCGAACGCAATTGAATCTGGCGCGCGTTTGATCAAGTTGGTTGACAACAAAGGCAAGTTGTTTCTAGTTCCGGTAGACGCCCTCGGTTACATCGAAGTCGGCGCTGAAGAAGTTCGCAGAGTAGGGTTTATCGCCTAATGGAATTTGCATTCGCCGTCATAGTCTTTTACGCCGTAATCCTCGGAATGGTTGCTCCATACGTTTTCACCAAAAGTGAAGAATATGGAAAGTTGCTGCCGCCAGCGATTTCTCTAATTGCTGGAAGCGTCCTCTGGGTTCTACTGACCTGGCTTGGTTTCAAATACGAAGAGGGCTACATCTGGGCGATCATCATGGTTCTAATGCCTCTGGCGATGACATTGGTATCAAGCCGTATCGCGCAAGCAAGAATCTCCGCCCGCGAGGAAAAACTACGCGGCTAATCCAATCGCGTCCATTCGTAAACTGTGCGCGGCAATCAGCTCAGTGATCAACGGCTCAAGTTTCGAATAAGCCGAAAGGTTCACTCGACGCTCCTCTTCAATGGTTAGACGCTTACCCTTAGAGACTCCAGCCAGCTTGCGGTTGTCAAAAGCGGCACGCAGTTCAAGCAAGACGTCACCCATCAGCCTGCGACCCCAAAGAGCCAAGCGCGACGCCAACTGAGGATTGTCCTTCATTGCTTCAACCAAAGACGCCCTGGCGAATTTCTCGAAGGTTGTGTCTCGCAAAGCTTTCTCGACACCCTCACGAACATCCTCGGGAAGCCCGATAGCCAGACGCTTGTAGAAATCTTCAAGCAAACCGCCAACCAAATAAACTTTCACAACCGCTTCGTACCAATCAATTCCGCTGGTGCGCGAATGGAAAGTCTCAATACGTTCAGTGAACGGATCCATAGCATCGGTTACATCGAAACCAAGCGATGACAAGGTTTTGGAAATTGACCGATATTTCTGAAAACTCTTGGCGGCTGCCTCACTCAGTTCTGCCTTGTCGGAAGTAGTCGGAGAGAACTTGAGTTCATTGGTGAGTATCTCAAAGTGGCTGAGTTGAATGTAGGCCAACTGTCCGAGAAAAACTTTCGGTTCTGGAGTGTAGGGACCCAAGTCACTATCCTCAGTGTTTCTTGCTCGCTTCTCTTCGCGTTCTGGAAGCACAAAGTTTCGAGCCTTTTTTCCAAGGCGTCTAATCCACTCAAACATGGTTACAAGAATAACTCTCGTAAACTAGCAAAGACTAATAGGAGATACATTGACATTTGCCGAACTGGGCATCGACGCGGATATCGTCGAAGCGCTCACCTTGAAGGGCATTACCGAGCCGTTCCCAATTCAGGAACAGGCCATTCCGGTTGCCCTAACCGGCCAGGACATAATCGGGCAAGCCAAAACCGGTACTGGTAAGACCTTCGGGTTTGGGCTTCCACTGATTCAGAAGTTGGGTTTGAACCCAGCAAAGGGCGCTCAAGCGCTGGTTGTAGTGCCTACCCGCGAGCTTTGCATCCAGGTTGCCGAAGACCTAGTTTTAGCCACCGGAAACCGCAAGACTACGGTTGCGGCAATCTACGGCGGAAAGTCTTACGAAGGGCAAATCGCTGAAATTGATGCAGGAGCCCAGATCATTGTTGGGACTCCAGGACGCCTAATCGACCTGGCCAAGCAGAAGAAACTTGACTTAGGGAAAATCAGTTTCATGGTTCTCGACGAAGCCGACGAAATGTTGGATCTCGGGTTCCTTCCGGATGTTGAGCGCCTCTTCGCAATGACTCCCCCGCTGCGCCAGACCCTGATGTTTTCGGCAACGATGCCTAGCAGCATCCTGACCTTGGCTCGCAAGTACCAAAACCGACCAATGCACATTCGCGCCAATGAGGCCGAAGAAGGTCACACCAAGGCCGACATCAAGCAGTTCATCTACCGAGCACACATGCTCGACAAAGACGAAGTGGTTGGTCGAATTCTTCAAGCCGAGGGACGCGGCAAGACCGTGATTTTCTGCAAGACAAAGCGTCAAGCCAGCAAAGTTTCCGAAGAACTAATTGATCGCGGTTTCAACGCCACCGCGCTGCACGGAGATATGTCGCAAGAAGCTCGTGAGCGCTCCATGGCTGCTTTCCGCTCTGGTAAAAAAGAGATTTTGGTAGCCACGGAAGTTGCTGCGCGTGGAATCGATGTCGACGACGTGACTCACGTAATCAACTACACCGTTCCTGAGGACGAAAAGAACTACCTGCACCGAACCGGTCGCACCGGTCGCGCTGGCCGCACCGGGATAGCAGTGACCTTTGTTGACTGGGAAGACATGTCGCGTTGGCAGAACATCAACAACGCTTTAGAGCTTGGCATACCAGAACCGGTTGAAACCTACTCGAGTTCGGCTCACCTCTTCACCGACCTCGACATTCAACCCGGCACCAAGGGTCGCATTCGCGCCTCGACGATGGTTCGCACCGAATCAAAGAAGCCCGAAGCTCGTCGTGGTGGCGACCGTAAACCTCAAGGAGACCGCAAGCCTGAAGAAAAGCGTGAACCCCGCCCAGCAAGTGACCGCAACCGTCAGCGTCGGCGCACCCGTGGTGGAGCCGCTAAGCCCACTGAATAGTTGAACCGGTAGCCTGCTGCTCGATTCGCTTGAGCATTTCTAAGCTGGTGGTATTTTCACCGAGTCGGTTGTCTTTGCCAAGAATGCCGTGATAATCGGATGAACCCGTCGTAATCAGATCAAACCTTTCGGCCAGGTCAGTTAGCCAAGCTTTGGCTTCAGGACCAACCTCGCGGTGATTAACTTCGAATCCTCCGAGACCAGCCGCGATTAGGGACTCAAAATTAATACGGTGACCCTCGGTGAGAACCACCGGCGAATTTTTGTCTTTGCCAGATCTAGCCAAAGGGTGAGCCATAATCGGCACTCCGCCTGCGGCTCGAACTAGCTTCACTGCCTCAACCGTGTGAATCCCGTCGCTCGGAACATAGTGAGGGCTGTTCTTGTGAAGTGGGCCTTCGAAGACTTCGGTTCGGTTTTGGAACAGACCCAAGTTCACAAAGGCATCGGCAATGTGTGGGCGACCAATCGATTTGCCTTCTTCGGCAAGAGTTGCTCGAACGGCTTCCAGGGTGAGGTCAGGAAATTCGCTGTTCAGTTTTTCAACGAATCGCTCGACCCGAGTTTCTCTCGAATCGCGAACCTCTGCCAGTCGAGTTACCAAAGCCTGGTTATTTGCATCTGGCAAATAAGCCAGTAGGTGCACCGAAACGTCTAGGTGTTTAGTCGTAATTTCGATTCCAGGGACGAAAGTAATCCCATGACGGGCTGCTTCCGTGGCGGCTTCAGACCAGCCTGCCATTGTGTCGTGATCCGTAATTGCCAGAGCGTCTATTCCAGACTCGGCCGCATACTGAAAAACTTCGGAGACCGATTCGAGGCCATCCGAGTGAGTGCTATGGCAGTGCAAATCGATTTTCATGGAGGGCTCCTAGTCACCATCAGACTATCGCCCATCGTCCTTCTTTAGTGGCAGTATGGAACGCATGAGTGCAGAACAGCAGACACCAAAGAGTGGTCGAACCACTAACCCGAACAGCCCTGAGTTCATGAAGTTCATTTCCGGCGGCTGGGCCGAGGAAAAGACCTCTCTTCCCAAAAAACTGGACGTTAGCGAATTCGCTGCCAAGCGCCGCCGATCAGTGGCCGAGGCTTTCGCTGGCAAGGTTTTGGTCATCGAAGCCGGTGGAACCGTCACCCGCTCAAACGACACCGAATACCGGTACCGCCCACACACCGCTTTTGCACACCTAACCGGTTGGGGCGCTGCCACGGTTCCAGACTCAGTTTTGATAATCGACGCCAGGCCCTCGGCACACCACTCGAGCCTTTACTTCCGCCCAACGGCTGGCCGCAATACCGAGGAGTTCTTCACAAACGCGGCCATTGGAGAATTTTGGGTTGGACCTCGCCCCGGTCTTGAAGCAGTTAGTGCGCTTTTGGACATCGAGACGAAAGATCTTGCCAGCCTTGACGATCTTCTTTCAAAACTTCCGGATGATTCGGTGCTTAGACTCAGCGACGCCGAGCTATTGCAGTTCGTTGATGAACTTCGACTAATTAAAGATGACTACGAGATCGAACAGATGCGCGGTGCTGTTGCCGCCAGCGTTGACGGGTTCAACGATGTTCTGCGCGCACTGCCTTGGGCCATGGCACATGAGCGTGGTGAACGAGTTATCGAATCAGCGTTCTTCGCTCGCGCCCGCATGGACGGAAACGACCTAGGCTACGAAACCATCGCCGCCGCTGGGTCGCACGCCTGTATTTTGCACTGGATCCAAAATGACGGACCGGTCAAGCCTGGCGAATTGCTGCTTCTCGACGCAGGTGTTGAACTTGAGTCGCTCTACACAGCTGACGTCACTCGAACTATTCCAATCAATGGGACTTTCAACCCAACTCAGCGCAAGATTTACGAAGCGGTTTTGGAAGCCGCCGACGCAGCCTTTGCAGTTGCCAAGCCGGGTGTTTTGTTCCGCGAGATTCATGAAGCTGCTATGGAAGTTATCGCCAAGAAAATGATTGAGTGGGGCTTCATCGATATTTCACTAGAAGAGGCATTGGCCGGCGACCGCCAGCTACACCGCCGTTGGATGGTTCACGGAACCAGCCACCACCTGGGGATGGACGTTCACGACTGTGATAAGGCCCGCAAGGAGATGTATCGCGACGCCGAGCTTCGCACTGGAATGATCTTCACAATCGAACCTGGCCTTTACTTCCAGCCAGACGATCTGAGGGTTCCACCTGAATTCCGAGGTATTGGGGTTCGCATCGAAGACGACGTGCTGGTCACCGAAGACGGCGTTGAGAATCTAAGCGCCGGACTTCCAAGACACCCGGACGACGTCGAAGCATGGATAGCAGCCGCTATTTAGCCGGTTTGGTCTTGGCTGCCAGCTTTGCCAGAGCTTCTTCAGATTGCGCCTTGAGGTCTCTCGGAATCTGCACCTCGTAGGTATCGGCAATCAGACTGTTCTGAGAGATGAAGGTTCGTTTGTTTCTGGAAAGCGACAATCTTAAAACATTCACCAGAACTCCGAGCCCGATTAGGGTGACCAGAGTTCCTGGAATGTTGGTGAGTGCTTCCGGCGGGCTAAAGGTAATAACCAGAAGCGCAATCAAAACACCGTTGAATGCTCCGGTGAGTGCAAGCCTCGGGTAACCCAAGCGTCCGCGAACTCTTTCAACGGATCGAACTCCACGACCAACGATTGCAATTTGACGGGCTGGAAAATCACCATTGATCAGCTTGTCAACATGCTCAGCAGCCGCTTCGTAAGTGTCAAACTTGGCAATTATTTCAGCACTGGGTAGAGCGTTGTTGTTCTTAGCCATTGGATTCACCTTTTGTTTAGATTCCTATTCTGGCATGCCAGCGAAGGCTCGTCTAAGGTTGGTTAGGTGAGTGCAACCAGAGTCTATGTAGCCCGCCTTGTTGGCTGTGGCGTCTTTGACCCTGCCGGAGACCGGGTAGGAAAAGTCATCGACGTCCTTGTGGCATACCGAAAAAATGGCGCACCGAAGGCAACTGGTCTACTTATCGAGATTTCCGGCCGTCGCCGCGTGTTTGTGCCAATCACTCGAGTAACTTCAATTGTTCCAGGTCAGGTCATCACCACAGGCCTGATTGACCTTCGACGTTTCACTCAGCGCGGCCGTGAAGTGCGCGTGATTGCTGAGCTTTTGGGTCGTCGTGTGATCATGGCCGACGGCTCTGGAGTTGCCAACATCGAGGACCTAGCTATCGAGGTGACCAAGTCCAAAGACTGGTTTGTGAATGAGCTTTTCTTGCGCCAGCCAAAGACTTCCGCGTCTCCGTTTGCTCGAGGTGCCACGGTCTTCGCAACCTGGGACCAGATCATCGAATCTCACCGCGACGACGAGGGTCACAACGCCCAAGCCCTGATTGCCAGCTACTCCGACCTTCGCCCTGCTGACCTCGCTAGTGCCCTTATGGACTTACCCGAGGACCGAATGGTTGAGGTTGCCGAGGAACTCGACGACGAGCGTCTGGCGGATGTTCTGGAAGAGCTCCCAGAAGACGAGCAGATCGACATCATTGAGGAACTCGACGACTTGCGTGCCGCCGAAGTTTTGGACCTGATGGAACCTGATGACGCAGCCGACCTAATGGCCAATCTGCCCAAGGAGCGCTCCGAGGCAATTTTGGATTTGATGGACGAAGAAGAAGCAGACGACCTTCGTCGGCTCATGCAATACGACGAATACACCGCTGGTGGTCTAATGACCACCGAGCCAATCATCTGTTCAGCCGATGCCACCGTTGCCGAGGCCATGGCGCTGATTCGCCGCAAGGAAGTTGCTCCCGTGCTGGCCGCGTCCGTGTTTGTGACCCTGCCTCCGTTCGAGGTTGCCACCGGGCGCTACCTCGGCGTGGTTCACTTCCAGAAGATGCTTCGCTACCCACCGCACGAGCGACTTGGTTCACTTTTGGACACGGACATCGACCCAATCACTCCAGAAACTCACATCTCGGTGATCCACAGAACCTTCGCAAACTACAACCTGGTTGCACTACCGGTTGTCGATGAAGAACAACACCTAATCGGAGTGGTCACCGTGGATGACGTCCTAGACCACCTACTGCCAGAAGACTGGCGAACCGAAGAAGATAAGGCAGGTGCCAAATGAGTAAGTCCAAAGACCGCCTAGACGCACCCATTGCCATGCGTTCGCGCTTCCCTCGATTCAGCATCGATCAGGAACGTTTTGGTCGCGCATCGGAAGCATTCGCTCGGGCCATGGGAACCGGATCATTCCTAATCGGGATGACTTTCTTTTGTATCGGCTGGCTATCTTGGAATACCTTCGCTCCGGCCGAACTGCAGTTCGACCCGAGGCTAACCAACTTCACCCTGCTTACCCTAATTCTTTCGATGCAGGCTTCTTACGCCGCTCCCCTAATCCTGCTCGCCCAAAACCGCCAGGACGACCGCGACCGTGTCAAGTTTGAGCAAGACCGTCAGCGTTCGGAGCGTAACCTGGCCGACACCGAATACTTGGCTCGCGAAGTTGTAGCACTTCGTTTGGCGATGGAAGAGATGGCGACCAAGGAGTTCGTCAAGGACGAACTTCGAGACCTCATGCGTGAGTTGGTTGAAGAACTTCGGGAACCCGCTAAAAAAGCCAAACCGAAAACCAAATGAACTTACGCGACCAGGCAATACTTGCGCTGTCGAAAGTCATTGACCCTGAACTTCGCAAGCCCATCACCGAACTTGGCATGGTCGGCGAAATCACCGGTTCGTCCATCGCCATCAAGCTCACCGTTCCTACCTGCCCTTCAGCGCAGAGCATCCGCGCCGAGGCGCAGGAGGCAGTTGAGTCGCTCGGCCTAACCGCAGAGCTAACGGTGATGACGCAGGAGGAACGTGACGCCCTAAAGGTTCAGCTAAGAGCAGGTAAGGCACCGCGCACCAACCCGTTTAACGAAGACTCGCTTACCAAGGTATTCCTGGTCGGCTCAGGAAAAGGTGGTGTTGGGAAATCAACGCTGACCGCAAATCTTGCCGTTTCCCTTGCGGATCAGGGTTTCTCCGTTGGTCTAATCGACGCCGACATCTTTGGTTATTCCATCCCTGGACAGTTGGGTATTACCGATAAACCAACTCAACTTGATGAAATGATTTTGCCCCCAGTTGCCTACGGCGTAAAAGTGATCTCCATTGGCATGTTCGTGGATGGGTCTCAAGCCGTGGCCTGGCGAGGTCCGATGCTTCACCGAACTATCGAGCAGTTCCTCAAGGACGTCTTCTGGGGGCAACTCGACTTCCTTCTAATCGACATGCCACCGGGCACCGGCGATGTGGCAATCAGCCTTGGACAAGCTCTTCCCACAGCTAAGTCGCTCGTCATCACCACCCCGCAAGAGGCTGCCGCTGAGGTTGCACTTCGCTCAGGCGCGCTCGGCATTCAAACCGGTCAAGCCGTGTTTGGCGTGATTGAAAACATGTCATGGCTTGAACAAAACGATGGTTCTCGATTAGAGTTCTTCGGTAGCGGCGGAGGTCAGGCGGTGGCAACGCATCTTGAAACCACGCTACTGGGACAAATTCCGATGTCGGTTGCCCTTCGAATTGGCTCAGACACCGGAAAGCCGGCTGTGTTAGAACACCCAGCCGATCCGGCAGCGATTGAAATTGCTAAGTTGGCGAAGAAAATTTCCGAGGCAAAACTAAACCTTAAGGGTAAGCGACTACCTCTGGCTTAGGTTGATTCCGAATCAAAGGGAGCCAGTTCACCAGGCTCCAGACTCTGAACTGCGGTCACGGCCGCTGCCAGTGAAACAGTTTCCGACAGAACTTTCTTCTCTGAGGAGAAGTCCATGTCTTCCATCAGCGCTTCACGAATGATTCGCCTCGGGTCATATTGGCGAGGGTCTAATTTGCGCCAGTCAACGTCCTCGTAATCCGGGCCGAGTTCATCCTTGATCTGAGTTTTGGCCCCATCCGCCATTTTGCGGATGCTTTTGATGATGTTGGCCAGACCTTTGGCGTATTCCGGCAAGCGCTCAGGGCCGAGCACGAAAACCGCGATTATTGCGAGGATCAATAACTTCTCGCCACTTAGACCAAACACCCTTATAGGCTACCTGTCGGCTAACCCATTTCAACAACTTCGGGCTCTATCCTTGAGAACAAGGAGGACCGATGGTCGACAAAATAAATAGCTGGAAGTTCGTTGAAGAATTCATCGAGGAACCAGTTTCGATTCTGAAGGCCAGAGCACGCGCCGACGAATTTGGGATTGAGTGCATCACCTCCGCAACCGGTGCCCAGCTCGCCTTCATCGCCAGCGCAATGGGTGCTAAAGCGATTATCGAGACCGGCACGGGCGCCGGCGTGAGTGGTCTTTGGCTTCTGAGCGCATCAGAAACCTCCGTGCTAGCCACAATCGACACCGAACCAGAGTTTCAAACGGCGGCCAAGCAAGCCTTTTCAGAAGCAGGCATTTCGTCGAACCGAACCCGCGTAATCTCTGGAAAAGCAATCGAGGTCATGTCGAATATGGCTGATTCGGCATATGACCTGGTGTTCCTTGATGCCGACAAAGAGTCCTTAGAAGCCCAGCTTCACGAGGCCGTTCGCCTACTTCGCCCAGGCGGTGTCGTGGTCATTGCTCACGCTCTGTGGCGTGATCGAGTTCCTGATCCGGCGATGCGCGACGAGTCAACAGCCACCTACCGAGATGCCCTGCGCTTCTTTAGCCAGAATGACGATTTTGTTTCCAGCTTGTCTGCCGTGGGCGATGGCTTACTGATGGCTAGCAAGCGAGCCTAAACCATAAGAAAAGAGACCCGATCCTAATTTGGGATCGGGCCACTTTATACAGCTTGGTTACTTCTTGACTACTGCCTGGAACTCAGAGATTATGTCTTGAGCTTCCTGCTCGCTTACGGCTGCTACGAAGCGGCCTCCGCCTTCAAGAGGTAGATGAAAAATAATGTTTCCCCTGCTGTCACGTTCGACCTTAACCGGGCCGTCGTTTCCACGCGGTTTCTGAACTGCCATTAGTGAAATGCTCCTTGAATTGCTAGCAATATTGCCTCGCTTCTATTATCCCAGACCAGAGAGCGGGCAAATACCGAAAGTTTCAGGCTAGCGAGTAAGCCAGGACTTTAGTCCTTCGTAGCAGGAAAGGATTTGCGCCACGGGCACACTCTCGTCGTCTGCGTGTGCTTTATTTGGATCTCCCGGTCCGTAGTTCACGGCAGGAATCCCTAGGGCACTAAAACGAGCAACATCGGTCCAACCGTACTTCGGCTTTGCGATAGCCCCGATTGCCGCGACAAACGCCTGCGCGGCTGGTTGGTCTAAACCGGGTCTCGCTCCTGCCGAAGCATCGGTGACCAGAACTTCAAAACCTGAAAAGAACTCACGCAAAAACTGTTCAGCTTCTGCTACCGACTTACTTGGTGCAAACCGATAGTTCACCGTGACCTTCGCAAGGTCCGGGATGACGTTGGTGGCCATTCCCCCAGCAACTGTTACCGCATTCAAGCTCTCGCGATAGTCGAGCCCGTCCACCATGACTGTCGCCGGTTCGTTGCTAGCCAATCGAGTCAAGACTTCAGCCAGACCATGAATCGCATTCTTTCCCATCCACGGTCTTGCCGAGTGAGCCTTCACGCCGCGAGTGGAAACCTCGACTCTCATGGTTCCGTTGCAGCCACCTTCGATTTCTGCTGCGGTTGGCTCACAAAGTACTGCGAAATCGGCTTCAAGGAGTTCGGGTAGATTCCGCGAAAGCCGTCCTAGTCCATTTAGTGAAGCATCAACCTCTTCGTGGTCGTAGAAAACCCAGGTGAGGTCAACGTTCGGCGAAGTCAACTCGCAGGCCAGTTTCAGTTGAACCGCCACGCCACCCTTCATATCGACAGTGCCGCGACCCCATAGCGAATCCACGTCATCGACCTGAATGCGGCGCACGGGGAGGTTGTCCGCAACCGGAACCACATCAATGTGTCCGGCAATGATCACTCGCGCCGCTCGACCCAGGTTGGTTCTCGCCACAATGGCATCGCCGTCTCGGCTAACTTCAAGGTGTGACTGAGAGAGAAGCAGTTCCTCAATCGCGTTTGCCAACTCAGTTTCTGCACCTGATACCGATGGAAAATTACACAACTGGGCGGTGAGCGAAACCAGGTCGCCGTTGGCATCCAAGGAGGTAACAGACATGAAAACGAGCCTACCTTGTAACCTAGACGGGTGAACGAATCAACTTTCCTGAACGGCAAAGCCTGGGGCCACGGCTTGGCTACCGTTGCCCAAGATGGCAACGTCTTAGACACCTGGTATCCAAACCCGCAGCTGGGTGAGGCTCCTAAGTCGGATGCCCTATGGGTGGTTCCAAAGGAACTTGATGCACTGGTGGGCGAAGACTCCCGCCGCCAAGTGACCACAAAGGTTGTTCGCACCGAAATTGAGTTGAGCCTGCCGGTTTCATCAACCGCCGACGCCTACCTGAGACTTCACCTGCTGAGCCACCTTCTCGTGACTCCAAATTCAATCAACTTGGACGGGCTCATCGGCGCACTGCCAATTGTTGCTTTCACTAGTGCAGGGCCGATGTCCGTCGATCTTTTGGACACCCAGCGCCCATTGCTCCAGAAAGCTGGCATTTCGATTCACGCAATCGATAAGTTCCCGCGACTGCTCGACTACCTGACCCCAAAGAAGGTCCGCATTGCCGACGCCAGCAGGGTTCGACTCGGAGCCCACCTGGCTCCGGGAACCACGATCATGCACGAGGGTTTCGTGAACTTCAACGCCGGCACCCTTGGCACAGCAATGGTTGAGGGTCGCATTTCGCAAGGCGTCGTCGTTGGCGATGGTTCCGACATCGGGGGTGGCGCCTCAATCATGGGAACGCTATCCGGTGGAGGTAAGCACAAGGTTTCCATCGGCGCCAGAGCGCTTCTCGGTGCCAACGCAGGAGTTGGAATTTCGATCGGTGACGACAGTGTGGTTGAAGCCGGGCTCTACATCACCTCCGGCACCAAGGTCACCATCCTCGACGATCAGCCCGAGCGAACCGTCAAGGCAGCCAGCCTCTCCGGAGTGGCCAACCTACTGTTCCGCAGAAACTCTCAAACCGGCCGGGTAGAAGTAATGCCGAGAGAGGGCGTTGGAATCGTCCTCAACTCGGCACTACAGAATTTGTAATTACTGAACTACTGGCAAACCTGTCAGTGACGCTGCGGTTGCAACCGCTCCACCGTCGGTGAGGTTAGTGAAGCCCAGCGACTTCATCTGGTCGATGGCTGCAGCCGAACGGTTTCCGCTGCGGCAGTAAACAACATAGTTTCCGGCTGGGTCCAGGGTTGCAACCTTGTTAGCGAAGTCAGTGCCCTGTACGTCCATTAGCAAGGCACCTTCTAGGTGACCCTCCGCGTATTCGGCAGGAGTTCTAACATCGATCACTGCGGTTATGTTGGTCATGTCCACTGGCTCTGCTGGAGCACAGGCGGTGACACCCATCATGATTCCTAGAGCCGCAAATAACGCCACGACACTCTTGATTAGCTTGTTCATTTGACTTCCTTTCGTATACCCCCTAGGGTATAGGAAGAAGGAGCAAAATGCAACTCGAATCAAGTGAATTAAAAGCAGCCCGCGACCGCCTAATGCGCGCTCAGGGCCAAATAATGGGAATCGTGAAAATGATCGACGAGGGTCGTGACTGCACTGACTTGCTAACGCAGCTGAGCGCAGCATCCACAGCGCTAACTCGCGCAGGGTTCAGCATCATCGCCACCGGAATGGCTCACTGCGGAACTGACGCAGAAGGCACCGCCAACCGTGAGGCTTTAGAAAAAGCATTCCTCAAGCTGGCATAGAGATGAAAACCATAATTGTTGGCGGCGTAGCCGCAGGGATGTCGGCGGCCACGAGACTTCGCCGTCTAGATGAGAGAGCAGAAATCACCGTTTACGAAATGGGCGAGAACGTCTCATATGCGAACTGCGGACTTCCCTACTTCCTGAGCGACACCATCTCGGATCGCAGCGCTCTTCTCCTTCAGACACCAGCTTCCCTCCACAGCAGATTCCGCCTTGATGTCAAGGTGAAGCACCGCGTCAATCAGATCAACCCCGAAGAAAAAACTGTCACAGTTGAAAACCTTGAAAGCGGAGAAACTTTCATCGACGCCTACGATTTCCTCGTACTGGCCACTGGTGCAACTCCAAGAAAGTTGGACATCCGTGGCATCGAACGAGCACTTTCGCTACGTGATGTTGCCGATGCTGACTCTTTAAGGGCCGCGATTCAAAACAGCAAGACTAAGACCGCCGTAATCATCGGCGGAGGTTTCATCGGAATTGAAACTGCAGAGAACCTAATTCACGCGGGTTTCGAAGTTCACATCGTCCAACGCGGCAACCAACTCCTAAGTCAGGTTGAGCCTGAAATCGTCGAGGTATTTCAGAAACACCTCGAAGCAAACGGAATCAAACTTCACTTCAACAGTGAAGTGACCGATATCCAACCGGAAAGCGTTTCGATCAATGGACGTCCAATCGCCTGCGATTTGGTTGTATCAGCGGCTGGCGTAGAACCAGACAATAAGTTGGCGAGACAAGCCGGGCTAAAGTTTGGCTCAACCAAGGGCCTCTGGGTCGACGAAAGCCAGCGCACCAGCAACGAGTTTATTTTTGCTGCTGGTGATGCGGTCGAAAAGAACGATTACTTCACGGATGACGAAACCCTCGTTCCATTGGCAAACCTTGCAAATCGCCACGGACGCCTAATCGCAGATGCGATTGCTGGCCTCGATGTTAAAACCAGCCCAGCCATTAGCACTTCAATCATCGGCGCCTTCGGTATGGCGCTGTCAACTACCGGCCTAAGCCCAGCAAAGGCTCGCTCAAACGGAATTGCCCACCAGGTAATTCACATTCACCCTGGCAGTCACGCCGGCTACTACCCAGGCGCTAAACGCATTTCGATGCTGGTCATGTTTGATCCAAAGACTGGGCAACTTCTCGGAGCCCAAGCCGTGGGTGAAGACGGTGTCGATAAGCGAATCGACATAATCGCAACCGCTATCTTCGGTGGCCTAACCGTCAACGACCTCATGGATCTAGAGCTCGCCTACTCTCCGCAGTACGGTTCGGCAAAGGACCCAATCAACCACGCGGGCTACGTTGGCAACAACGTACTCAGTGGTCGTACCCCAACCTTCCAGTGGCACGAACTAGAGGCTGAAGTTGCCAAGCCGAACACCGTTTTGGTTGACGTTCGAACCGCTTCCGAAAACCAAGCCGGAACTACTCCGAACTCAATAAACATAAGCGTGGACGACCTGCGTAACCGAATCGATGAACTAAAGGGCAAGCGCGTCCTAGTTCACTGCCAGGTGGGCCAGCGCGGCCACACGGCAACCCAAATACTTCGAGGACACGGGATTGAAGCCCTCAACCTCGACGGCGGCTACCTAACTTGGCGAGCCGGTCAAGATGCAAAAGAAAGAAACTAACCATGTGTCAAAAAGCCACCTGCCGCAAGTGCGGTAAAGCCACCTGGTCTGGCTGCGGCCAGCACGTCAGCCAGGTTATGCGCGGTGTTCCAAAGTCGGAACAGTGCCAGGGTCACCAGAACGACCCAAAGAAACCAGGATTCTTCGCACGCCTAATGGGCGCGAAGTAAAACAAAAGGAGAAAATATGTGCTCACCAGCATCTTGCGAAAGCTGCGGTAAGGTCACCTGGGCTGGCTGTGGCCAGCACATCGAGGAAGCTTTAGCGGGCTTCCCTGAAGACCAGCTCTGCGCCTGCGGACAGTAGTTATAAAAGTAATTCGCCCTCACCACTTGGTGGGGGCGATTTAGTTTAGAGAATGATTAGAGCCAAGCTCCCAGAATCGCGCCAGCAACGGTAAGCGCAAGGACATCCTGCCCCACCTCAATGACCCAAACCTTGAGCGATCTAAACACTCGTCCCTCTGGCTGACCAAACATGCGGTGAGATAACGAACCGAAGGCAGTGAAACCTACCGAAAGCAAGAATCCGTAAAGTGCTCCATCTAGAGCACCGAAGCCGGGTGTGGCAGCGGCGATGAACTCGAATGCCAAAGCCAAAGTGGAAACCTGAATCAACGCAGCCAGGTAAGTGCCACCGAACATCAGACCGGTCTCAGCACCAGTCATCTTGGTGGGTTCGGTTGGCAGGGTTCCGCGTAGTGCCTTCATCCAGACAGGGTAGAAAGTCTTTGGGCCGAACCATACTGCGCCGATTACGAAAGAGCTAAGCGAAGCCACGAAGACTGCGAGCCAGTTAATTTGAATTTCCATTTCTCTACTTTAAACGTTGAAGCGGAACTCCACGACGTCGCCGTCGTGCATTACATAATCTTTGCCTTCAATGCGGACCTTGCCGGCAGCTTTGGCGTCGGCCATGCTACCTGCAGCATCTAGGTCAGCGAAAGAAACGATTTCGGCTTTGATGAAGCCGCGTTCAAAGTCGGTGTGAATAACACCGGCAGCCTGAGGTGCTTTGTCCCCGATACGAATGGTCCAGGCGCGAGTTTCCTTAGGGCCTGCGGTTAGGTAGGTCTGCAACCCTAGAGTGCGGAAACCAACTCGGGCTAGCTGGTCAAGGCCAGACTCCCCCAGACCTAGTGACTCAAGAAGTTCGTTTGCCTCTTCCGCGGTCAGGTCAATAAGTTCACTCTCAACCTTGGCATCCAGGAAGACCGCCTCAGCCGGAGCCACGAGATCCGCGAGCGCTTTCTTCTTAGCTGGGTCGGTCAGGATGCTTTCGTCCACGTTGAAAACATAAAGAATTGGCTTGGCGGTTAGGAGACCCAGTTCCTTGATAGGAGTTAGATCGACTTTGGTCGCGCTTAGCGGCTTACCGTCGTTTAGTTCTTTGAGGGCTTCATCCACGACGTCGAGGGTTGAAGGGTCAGCCTTCTTTCCCTTAACTTCCTTCTCGATGCGAGTGCGAGCCTTTTCAAGAGTTTGCATGTCGGCCAGGATGAGTTCGGTGTTGATGGTCTCGATGTCTGAATGGGCATCGACCTTACCGTCAACGTGAATAACGTCTGGATCGACAAAACCACGAACCACCTGAGCGATTGCATCGGCTTCACGGATGTTGGCAAGGAACTGGTTTCCAAGACCTTCACCTTCTGAAGCACCGCGAACGATACCGGCGATGTCAACAAACGAAACCGGAGCCGGAAGGATTCGTTCGCTGCTAAAAATCTCGGCAAGGCGGTTCAAACGAGCGTCTGGAAGGTTCACCACACCAACGTTTGGCTCGATCGTGGCGAACGGATAGTTCGCTGCGAGCACGTTGTTTTTAGTAAGTGCGTTGAAAAGAGTTGACTTGCCGACGTTTGGTAGTCCGACGATTCCGATAGTTAAGGCCATTAGGCGAGTTTAATTGACTTATGCCCCTGAACTTCACAGCCATCGACTTTGAAACCGCAAATGGTTCCCCCGCTTCCCCGTGTGCGGTCGGCTTGGTGAAAGTTCGAGACGGCAAGTTGGTCGATGGGCTGGCAACACTAATCCTTCCGCCGCCGGGCTTTAGCTTTTTTCATCCAGGCAACATCAACGTCCACGGGATTCGCGAGAGCGACGTAGCAGACGGGCCAACTTGGGCGGAAGTGTTACCTCTGGTCCTAGCATTTATTGGCGAAGACGTCTTAGTTGCCCACAATGCCAATTTCGACATGGGAGTGCTCAGGGCAGCGGCGAAGGCGATTGAGGCTCCACTACCAGCTTTCAACTATGCCTGCTCGCTAGAGGTCTCGAGAAAGACCTACAACCTAGAGTCTTATCGCCTGAATAGTGTTGCCTATGCCATCGGTCACGAGGAGTTCAATCACCACGACGCTCTTGCAGATGCCGATGCCTGTGCTCGAATCATGGTTCACGCGGCTGATCGTCACGGCGTTGAAGACCTTGCTGGACTTCTTGAAGCGACCGGCAAGAAACTCAAGGTATTGGTAAACGAATAAAGTCGGTGGCTCGTGTCATAGTTTGGCCATGGACACTTATCTATTTCTTGTAATTGGACTCGCTCTTGGCTCTCTTGTTGGTTGGCTAATTGGTTCGCGCGGTAAGTCTGGAGATCCGGTATCGAAGGCTCTCCTGGAATCGGAGTCGGCACGTGCTGCACGCGCTGAAGGCGAATTGGCTCAGATTCGCGAGACCGCTAGGTTGCAAGCTGAACAGGATGCCAAGGTGCTCGCCGAGATTTCGCCATTAAAAGCCAAACTTGGCGAAATGCAGAGCAAGGTGGAAGAGCTCGAAAAGGAGCGCACCGGCCAGTTCAACACCATCACCGAACAGATTCGCAATCAGCAGGCAATCGACTCGCAACTTAGAAACACCACCGCAGTCTTGGCCAATGCACTAACCAACAACCAGACTCGAGGAGGCTGGGGAGAAACCCGCCTTGAAGACATCGTGAAAGCCGCAGGTTTGGTTAAAGGCGTTCACTACGAAACCCAGTTTGAAACTGTGAACCATGACGACGTGAAGATTCGTCCAGACATGGTCATCATGTTGCCAGACGCCAAGTTCGTTGCCATCGACTCCAAGGCTCCGATGGCCAGTTACCTGAAAGCCCAGGAAGAGCGCGAAAAAGGTATCGATGCCAACAAGGACATCATCAAGCAGTACCTGAAGCAACACATCACCGATGTGAAGAAGCACATTCAGGATCTTGCCAAGAAGGACTACTGGTCAGGCTTGGAAAACTCACCGGAGTTCACCCTGCTGTTCATCCCTTCGGAGCCAGTGCTCGCCGCGACACTTGATGAAGAGAACCTCATGGAATACGCGTTCCAGAACCGAGTCGCTCTCGTTTCTCCAGTTTCGCTCTTTGCAGTGCTAAAGACCGTTGCCTACACCTGGCGCCAGAACGCCGACGAAAAGGTAATCCACGACATCATTGACCTAGGCACCGCGCTTTACCGCGAAGTTCGGATCATCGGGGAAAAGTATTCCAAACTCGGTGGCCACATCGACGCTGTCGTGGACGACTACAACAAGTTGCTGTCGAATCTGGATAAGAGCTTCCTCAAGCCAACGCGTGACCTTAATGCAGCCTCACAAAACCGCCTCGGAATCGAAGCAATCCCCGACCCAAAAACAATCGAAACCGACACCAAAAGAGCCTCGAGCCCAGAGCTCACGGAGGGCCAAAAAGACTAGTAATGGGTATACTTTGGGGGTAGCGGACAAAGAGGTCTTGCCGGATAAGTTCAAGACCCCGCACTAGGAGAACCCATGAGTGGCGCCCCCGTAATTACTCTGACCCCAGCCCCAACGCTGGACCGCACCTACTTCGTTCACAACCTAATCGAAGGTGGCGTCAACCGCGCCGACGCTGTTGCGGAAGAACTGGCGGGCAAGGGAATCAACGTAACTCGCGGTCTCTACCTTTCTGGGGTCAAGGCGCCAGGAGTTGTGCCTATCGGCAACAACGACCCAGGAGTGCTCGCTAGAACTGGCACCATGGAATACTTCATTCCACATTGGGTTGATGGATCTCTGCGAGTTTCCACAACCATCGTCGAAAGAGATGGGCCAACCACAAAGGTAAACGAAGCACCGCGCCCGCTTTCAGACAGCGACTGGAAAGAGGTTGTTTCTCTTACCGTTGCTAAGGTTCGCGAAAATGGTGCGAAGTGGCTCGTGATCGCCGGAGCCCTGCCCATCGACCGAGGCACCAATCGTTTCGTAGACCTCGAACCGCTGTTCACCGCAATGGAAGAACTAGGTGTTCGTGTAGCCATGGACTCCAGCGGCGAGCCGCTGAAGTTTTATGCAAGTAAGGGTCTGCCTGCAGTAATCAAACCAAACGCACATGAATTAGCAGAGACCGTTGGCCGAGACCTTTACACCGTAGGCGATGTTATCGATGCTGCCCGTGAGCTTTGCGGATTTGGCATCGAGTGCGTTCTAGCCAGCCTCGGACCAGACGGCATGGTCGCCGTGACCAAAGACCATGCTTGGAAAGCCAAGACTCCCCCGATGAAGGTAATCAACACAGTTGGAGCTGGCGATGCCACCTTGGCTGGTTTCCTGACCGCTGTTGTGACAAACCCAATTTCATCCCTCGACGAATTCGGGGTTGGGTTCAATGTACCTATGGGAGTGCAGACCGCGGTGCAGTATGGAGCGGTTTCGGTTACCCAGCCAACTTCCGGATTAACCAGTCTCGAAAATATGCCAACCGCAGAAGTTTCAGACAACCCTGACCGCAGCGTTCCACTTGAAGAAATCGCTTACTCAAAGCCAACCAAATAACCAGGCAAAACCCGAAATAGGAGCATCATGCCAGTAGCAAGCCCAGAGCAATACCTTGAAATGCTTGACCGAGCCAAGAAGAACGGGTTTGCTTATCCAGCGATCAACGTTTCCAGCTCACAAACTCTAAACGCAGCTCTAGCCGGCCTAGAAGCCGCTGGCTCCGACGGCATCATTCAGGTAACCACGGGCGGTGGCGACTACTGGAGCGGACCAACCATCAAAAACATGGCCTCCGGTGCTGCAGCGATGGCGGTATTCGCCCGCGAGATTGCCAAGAACTACGGAATTACCGTAGCTCTGCACACTGACCACTGCGCCAAGGACCAGCTCGACAAGCTAGTTCGCCCGCTAATCTCAATTTCGGAAGACCGCGTAAAGCGCGGCGAAGGACCACTGTTCAACTCACACATGTGGGATGGTTCGGCAGTTCCCATGGCCGAGAACCTAGAAATCGCCAAAGAAATGCTAAAGCTGACCCGCAACATCGGTGCCGTTCTTGAAATCGAAGTGGGCGTTGTCGGCGGAGAAGAAGACGGCGTTGAGGGTGGCATGGGCGAGCACCTCTACACCACCCCGGAAGACGGCCTAATGACCGCAGAAGCTCTCGGCCTAGGCGAAAACGGCCGCTATATGGTTGCCCTAACCTTCGGTAACGTGCACGGCGTCTACAAGCCAGGCAATGTTCAGCTTCGACCAGAACTACTTGGAGAAATCCAGCGAGTCGTAGGTCAGAAGTACGGCAAGGAGCTGCCTTTCGACCTCGTGTTCCACGGTGGTTCGGGTTCAACCCCAGAGGAAATCGCGGAAGCCGTTCGTCATGGTGTTATCAAAATGAACATCGACACCGACCTGCAGTATGCGTTCACCAGACCGATCGCCGCTCACATGTTCCAGAACTACGACGGCGTGCTCAAGGTCGACGGTGACGTTGGAAACAAGAAGGCTTACGACCCTCGCGCTTGGGGTAAGTTGGCAGAAGCCGGAATGTCGGCTCGCGTTGTTGAGGCAGCCACCGAGCTTGGCTCAAACGGCAAGTCAATGTCGCTTTAAGAAGGTAAATGAAAAGGCCCACTCAAACGAGTGGGCCTTTCAACTTAACCTAGAGACCTATTTGGAAAGGCAACATCGACCCTAGCCAGGTGAATAAAAACCATGCACCTATGTAAGCCAGTAGTGCTACAAGTAGGATTCCTTCACACCCGACGCCCGGAGCGTTAGTTCTATTCAGACTCGGTTTGAAACCAAGTTTCTGATTCCGATTCCGAAGATCCTTGCTCACATTTTGAGCAATCTTAAAGACCAAGTAGACAGCAAAGATGGAGGTGCCGACGGCCAGGAAAAACGACAGAGGATGTTCGATGAACTGGATTAACAATTCATTCAATTTGAGTTCTAACGTTTCGCTTTGTTTGAAGTTTCTTCGCCGGCTTGCTTTAGGTCTTTGCGAAGCTCCTTGGGAAGCGAGAACTGGATGTCCTCTTCCGCGGTTTGAATGGTTTCAACATCGCCATAACCTCTGGCGGCTAGGTAAACGATGACTTCTTCTACAAGTTCCTCTGGAACGCTGGCTCCAGACGAAACTCCAACCGAGTCGACGCCCTCGAACCAGGAGTCATCGATTTCACTTGCGTAATCAACTCGGTAGGCAGCCTTGGCTCCAGCCAAAAGAGCGACCTCGACCAGGCGAACCGTGTTCGATGAGTTTGCGGAACCAACCACGATCACTAGGTCGCTGATGGCTCCAACCTTCTTGATGGCAACCTGACGGTTTTGGGTTGCGTAGCAAATGTCGTCGCTCGGTGGGTTTTGAAGTGTTGGGAACTTCTCGCGAAGCTTGACCACGGTTTCCATGGTTTCATCAACGCTGAGGGTGGTTTGGCTGAGCCATATAACCTTG
>JBIKJD010000055.1:0-6781 GCA_044361205.1 Rhodoluna sp. | reverse complement strand
AACCAAGATTCGTCCCGCTCTCGAATCGGGTCGAATCGTGATCTCAGACCGCTATTTGGACTCCTCGGTTGCGTATCAGGGGGCCGGCCGCAAACTCGCCGCGGACGAGGTTCGAAACATTTCCGTTTGGGCGGTTGATGGACTGCTCCCAGACCTAACAGTGTTGCTTGATCTCGAGGCGGGGCTTGCTGCTCGCCGCCGAGAAAACACTGGGCAGGAGCCTGATCGTCTGGAACTGGAAAAACAGGATTTTTTCGAAGCGGTGCGTTCCGAATACCTGAAACTTGCAAGTGCCGAACCAACCCGCTTCTTGGTGATTAGCGCTGCTGGAACCCCGGAAGAGATTTTCGCTCAGGTTCAAGCCAAGCTGGACGAGTTACTGTCTGATGCCTAAGGATTTTTGGCACGAACTTGCTGGGCAGCCAGAGGCTGTGGCCCTCATGAAGCGAGCCGTCGAGGATCGCGAAGACGGCGTTTTTCACTCCTGGCTCGTTACCGGTCCGCCGGGTTCTGGCCGGTCAGTGTTAGCGGAAACCTTTGCCGCTGCCCTCCAGTGTTCCGAAAGGGGTTGTGGCACCTGCCAATCTTGTATCTTGGCCAGTGCGGGGACGCACCCCGATATCACCATTCTTTCTACCGAAAAGGTTCAAATTGCCATATCTGAGGTGAGAGACCTTGTTGCATCTTCTTCATTTGGGGCATCCACTGGTCGATACCGAATCATGATCATTGAGGACGCCGATCGAATGGCCCCGGTGGCGGCGAACGTCCTCTTAAAAGCTCTTGAAGAGCCACCGGCAAACACCATCTGGATTCTCTGCGCTCCCTCGGAGGCGGACATGCTTCCAACGATTCGTTCACGTGTTAGAAAAGTTACTCTCAAAGTTCCAAGTGTTTCGGACGTGGCCCAACTTTTAGTAGAGCGCGACCAGGTTGATCCAGTGCTGGCAACTCTCGTCGCGGCAGAGGCGCAAAGCCACATCGGCATGGCGCGCCGCCTAGCAACAAGTAGCGAAGCCCGCGATCGCCGCCACGAATATCTTCGTGCTGCACTTTCCATTCAAAATGTCTTTCAGGCAACCAAGACCGCCGACAAATGGCTCGATTTAGCAAAGAAAGACGCGGCTGCTCTAACCAAAGAACGCGATGAAGAAGAGCGAGAGGCACTGCTTCACAGTCTTGGTTTATCGGCCGCCGAGTCAATTCCAACCCAGTACCGGACTGACATAAAGAACCTTGAAGAGGGCCAAAAGCGTCGCGCAACACGTTCACTTCGCGATGGCTTGGACCGAATCCTGGTCGACTTGCTGGCGCTTTACCGAGATGTTCTGACGGTTCAACTTCAAGCTGGTGTTGAGTTGGTGAATCGTGACTTGGATGCTCAAATCCGGGAAGTCGCAAATGCGACAAAGCCTGAACGAACTCTGCACATTATCGATTCGATTGAGCAGGCTCGAGAGCGAATTGACCGGAACGTTCGCGATCTTTTTGTAATGGACTCTTTAGCTTCAACCATGATGAGGGTGGGAAATTGAAAAAATTATTTGCTTTATTTGCGGCAGGGCTTTTTGCTTTAACGCTTTCCGGCTGCAATCCACCAGCCTCGTCCCCGCAGGATGTCTTCAATCAGGAACCAGCTTGGTCCCTCTGCGAGGACGGCGTGTTTCAGTGCGCGACCGTCAAAGTTCCAATCGACTGGGCTAATCCGGATGGCAAGACTTTTGACCTTGCACTAATTAGAAAGTTCACTAACGACGCCATCGGATCTCTGGTGATTAACCCCGGCGGTCCCGGTGGTTCTGGCTATGATTTCTTGGCGAATAACTGGGACTCAATTGGCACGCCAGAACTCAGAGAGTCATACACCCTGGTCTCTTTTGATCCACGCGGAGTGAGCAGGAGTGCCAAAGTGACCTGTTTGGATTCCAAAGGCACCGACGAATTGCTATACAGCGCGAACGATGCCGAGATTGGTAGCGAAGAAGAAATCGAATTGATGCGCGAAGACTTGAAGGGCTTCATCGATGCTTGCAAGGCGAACACTGGGGAAGTACTTGGCCACATCGACACTGTTAGTTCCGCTCGAGACATGGAAGTGATTCGCACAGCTCTGGGTGAAGAAAAGTTGAATTACCTCGGGTACTCGTATGGAACATTCTTGGGAACCACATATGCAGCTCTTTTCCCAGATAAGGTTGGTCGTTTCGTTCTAGATGGCGCCATCGATCCTAGGGTTCCAGATGAGCAGCAAACCCTGAACCAGTTGGCTGGTTTCAATCTGGCCCTAAACAACTATCTGAGGGACTGCGTAAACAAGAACACTGATTGCCCTTTCACTGGCACTCTCGAACAAGCCCAGAAAAGCGTCAAGGAATTCCTTCTAGAAATGGAAGGCAAGACTTTAAAGACTGATTCTGACCGCAAACTGACAATCGCCTCGGCTACCACTGGTCTGATATTGGCGCTGTATTCGGACACGTACTGGCCATATCTGTCGCAGGCTTTTGAGGAAGCGTTTTCCGGAGATGGAACCACCTTCCTGCTTTTGGCGGATACCTACAACGACCGAATGCCGGACGGTTCCTACAAGGGAAATAGTCTCGAAGCGAATATTGCAATCAATTGCCTTGATTCCCGAGCTTCTTCCGAACCTGCAGCGATGGCAAAACAAAATCAGAAGCTTCTCAAGGTCTCACCAATCCTTGGAAGATATTGGCAGAATGGCGCTCTCACCTGTGAGCAGTGGCCTTACCCTGTCGCCGATCGCCCAGAAAGCTATTCCGCCAAAGGCGCCCCAACAATCATGGTTGTGGGCACCACAGGTGACCCAGCCACGCCATTTGAGCAATCGGTGGACTTGGCCGCTGAAGTTTTAGCCGACGGCTTTCTGGTGACGTTTAGGGGTGAAGGCCACACTGCCTACGGCCGCTCGAACAAATGCGTCAGCGATGCTGTAGACAACTTCTTGATCCGCGGTGTCGTGCCATCAAAAGAACCAGTTTGCTAGCCTTTACCAACTTGTAACGAATAGGTAACAGGCGGAATTTTCTTCCACTTTATTTCTTTGCAGTCATCGCCCGAGGTATAGATTTTCCAATGGTGCACGCCAGGCGTGACCGGCTCATTCAAAGCCGAATGAGTTTTTGAAATGAACATTGGAGTTCAATGGGTAACACAGAGAACGAAAAGGTTTGGATTGAAACCCAAGCCAGCCCAGAGTTCCAGGCACTGAAGAAAAAATTCCGCAACTACGCTTTCCCGGTTGCTGCGCTTTCTCTCGCTTGGTACTTCCTGTATGTAATCCTCACCGGCTTTGCCCGTGACTGGATCAGCTTCCAGGTATTTGGGAATATCAACATCGCCTTCCTTCTAGGCATTTTCCAGTTCGTAACCACCTTCGGCATAGCCTGGGCTTACGACCGCCATTCAACCAAGCACCTCGACGACGCATCAGACAAGATTGCTCGTCAGGTTGAGAAGGAGTTGGCTAAATAATGAGCTCAACAGCACTCAGCGCAACGCTTTTCCTCGCTTTTGTTGCGGTTACTCTGTTTATCGTTTGGCGTGCAGGTAACTCCAACAAGAAGTCAACCGACTTCTATGACGGCGGAGCAAGTTTCTCTGGTTTCCAAAATGGTCTGGCTATCGCCGGTGACTACATGTCGGCAGCTTCGTTCCTCGGTATCGCAGGAACTATCGCGCTGTTCGGCTACGACGGCTTCCTGTACTCGATAGGATTCTTGGTTGCTTGGCTGGTAGCACTGCTACTTATTGCCGAGCCACTTCGTAACTCCGGTCGATTCACTATGGGTGATGTTCTTGCTTTCCGTATGCGCCAGATTCCGGTTCGCACCGCGGCGGCAACGTCAACTCTGGTTGTTTCCATTTTCTACCTAATGGCACAGATGGTTGGAGCGGGAGCTCTAGTTTCCTTGCTTCTCGGTATCACTGACCCCGGCACAAAGAACCTCATCATTGCTGGTGTGGGTATTTTGATGATCCTGTATGTGACCATCGGTGGAATGAAGGGAACGACCTACGTTCAGATCCTGAAGGCCTTCTTGCTAATGACGGGTGCTGCGATGCTTACCGTCCTAGTGCTTTGGCAATTCAACTTCAACCTCTCCGACCTTCTCGGTGTTGCTGCTGAGCGCAGTGGTAAAGAAGGGTTCCTCGAGCCTGGCTTGAAGTTTGGTAAGGACGTCGTAGACGCCGCTACCGGAGCCATCGACCCAATTAAGACTCTGTGGTCCAGACTTGACCTAATCTCTCTCGGATTGGCTCTAGTTCTTGGAACAGCGGGTCTGCCTCACATCCTGATCCGTTTCTACACCGTTCCAACCTCGAAGGCTGCACGCAAGTCGGTTAACTGGGCCATCGGTAACATCGGAGCTTTCTACCTCATGACAATCGCCCTTGGTTTCGGTGCGGCTGCCTTGGTTAGCAAGTACTCGTTGATGAGACAGGTTGACCCAACCGGCTGTTTCCTAGATGCAGCGGGTAAGCCAATCATGAACGGCGACACCTGTTTCACTGAGGCTACGATGTCTACCATGACCGCCGAGCAAGTCGCAATGATTCGCCCAGGTGACATGAGTGGTAACGTGGCAGCGCCGCAGCTAGCTGAGTTCCTCGGTGGAGGTGCTGGAACCACCGGTGGTGCAGTAATGCTTGCAATCATCGGTGCTATTGCGTTCGCAACCATCCTGGCGGTAGTTGCCGGTTTGGTTCTAGCTAGCTCGTCATCGTTCGCTCACGACCTTTACGCCAGCGTAATCAAGAAGGGTAACGCTTCTCCTGAGAAGGAAGTTCGCGTTGCCAAGATTGCAGCCGCTGTAATTGGTTTGGTGTCGATCGTTCTAGCAATCGGTGCTCAGGGTCTAAACGTTGCCTTCCTCGTTGCCATCGCCTTCGCGATTGCAGCGTCGGGTAACCTGCCTGCAGTGCTCTACTCGCTGTTCTGGAAGAAGTTCAATACTCGCGGAGCCGTCTGGGCCATCTACGGTGGTCTTGGTTCGGCTCTAGTGTTGCTCGTACTCTCGCCAAACGTCTCGGGTCTAGCTACTTCGCTAATCCCATTCGTTGAAGGCGGGCTACGCTTCGACTTCTTCCCATTGGCTAACCCGGGTATCGTTTCGATTCCACTTGGTTTCATCTTCGGATGGCTTGGAACGATCACCTCGAACGAGCACAACTTGGCTAAGTATGCAGAGCTTGAGGTCCGCTCACTTTCGGGTGCCGCCATCGGCAAGGCAGCTGTTCACTAAGTAGCAAATAAGTAATCCCCCAACCGATTGGTTGGGGGATTACTTATTTGGAGAGTGTTTCTAACTAAAAGCCTGAATGATTATCCAAACGTTGAGGCTGGATAGAGCCGTAGCGATGGTGTAGCCCAGAACGGTTGTGAATAGCCCGTTCTTGAGTTTCCCCATGAGCAAGCCGTCTGAAGTCAACCTGATTAGCGGGAAGAGAGCGAATGGGATTCCAAAGCTCAGGAAAACCTGACTTAGCACTAGAACTTCGGTAGCGCCCATTCCCAGAGAAAGAATGAATAGTGCAGGTACCAAAGTTATCAATCGGCGGACGATTAGCGGTAGCGACCTCTTGATCAGCAAGCCATCGAATATGACTTCTCCGGCATAGGTTCCCACCGAGGTTGAGGAAAGCCCGCTGGCGAGCAGTGCCATGGCGAAGAGAACCGCGAAAGTTGCTCCGCCAACCGAGAGGATCTCATTGAATACCGCGGTGATTACGTCAACCCCCTCGGGAGTGGCACCAATGACGGCCCCAAGGACCAACAGGGCTAGGTTAACCGTGCCAGCAATGAACATGGCAAGCGAAACATCCCACTTGATGATTCGAACCAGTCGCGGGTTGTCGACCCGATTTCCAATCGAACCCAAACGGTCGCGGCTGAGAGCCGAGTGCACGTAGACGGCGTGCGGCATGATGGTTGCGCCAAAGATACCCAAAGCCAGCAGCGCCGAGCCTTCGTCCGTCAGGGTTGGAACAAGACCCGACAAGAAATCTCCAGCCACCGGCGTCCAGGATGTGATGGCGGAGATAAAACCAAATCCTGTCATCACAATCAAACCGAAAATCACATACTCGAACGACTTGGCTCGTCCTTGCGCCTTCATGTAGAGAAGCGCTGTGGAAACGACTGCGGTAACTAGGCAGCCGAACAGAAGTGGCCAACCGAACAGAAGGTTCAGTGCAACTGCCCCACCAATTAGCTCGGCGAGATCTGTGGCGATGGCAACTAACTGAGCCTGGAACCAGTAAAGAAAGCGCGTGAGCGGGCTGCGGAGGCGTTCTCCCATGATTCTGGAGAGACTCTTATTTGATGCCAAGCCTAGTTTCGCTGCCAGGAATTGAACCAGCCAGGCGATCAGATTCGCGGCAACCAGAACCCAAACCAAAAGGTAGCCGTACTGAGTTCCGGCGCTCAGGTTCGTAGCGACATTTCCAGGGTCAAGATAAGCAACGCCAGCAACCAGGGCAGGGCCGAGCAGGGTAAAGATGCCCGGTCGAGTTTTGTTTGGGGTTGCCATGTTTCTAGAGTATGGCTTGAATTTGCCGGAGAACTACTTTTGTCCCAAGGCACGCTTGATTAGCGTAACAATTTCCTTTTCAACCTTCGGCGTAACGCCGGTCAGCGCAAACGAGGTTGCCCAAAAAGTTCCTTCGTCCAGCTTCGCTGTGTCTTGGAATCCGAGAGTGCAGTAACGAGATTCAAACTTGCCTGCGTCCTGGAAGAACACCACGGCTTTGCCATCTA
>JBIKJD010000003.1:0-26997 GCA_044361205.1 Rhodoluna sp. | reverse complement strand
GGAAAACGAGGTTGCCGGTCTCCCGCAGATAGCCCTTTTCGGCGCTCACTGAAGTCTTGGTGGCCTTGACTCTAAAGCCGCGACGACGAAGCGCGGCCTCGAGTGTCAACAGAACATCGGTTCGCTTCGAGGTCTTGTTCAGGTAAGCCGGAAAGCGAGACAGATTCCTCGGGGTGTTGATCGGTTCGGATTTCAACTCGTCCCAGTGATAACGAGTGCGCGGGATTACACAGCCAATTAGCGACACAAACAGCAGCACGTAGATTGCGGAGAACCAAACTGAGGTGTAAACGTCGAAGAGTTGGATATTGTCGAGGGTTGGAGCTAGCTCGGGATTGTTTTTGAAGTAGGCGACTACACCGTTCGGGTCGGACGATCGTTGGGGGAAAATCGATCCAGGAATTGCGGCAACGGCAAGTAGCAGCAAAAGCATCAGGGCGGTGCGCATGCTGGTGAGCTGAGCCCAAATCCAGCGAAGCCAGCCGCCAAAACCTAGCTTCGGCGAGAGCACCTCATCGCCGTGTGGAACATTAGATTGCAGGGACAAAGGAAGCGCTCACCTCCTGAAACCAAGAGGTCAAACCATTCCAAAGTCCGGTTGTCATCAGGATGCCCAGCACCATGAGCAAGGATCCTCCGATTAGGTTGACCGTGCGGATATTCTTGCGAATAAACCCGACCGACTTGGTGGCCCAGCCAAACCCGAAAGCAAGGAGAACGAACGGGAGCCCGATGCCGATTGTGAAAGCGATGGCTAAGACCACACCTCTGCCCGCACTGGCTTGGTCTAGCGAAAGAGCGAGAACCGCCGAAAGGGTTGGGCCGATGCAGGGCGTCCATCCGAGCCCGAAGGCCAGACCGAGTAGCGGTGCTCCCCATAAACCAAGATTTGTCGGCACCTTGAACCGGGCCGTGCCTTGAAGTGAAGTGAATTGGCCAATCATGACCAGACCGAGGAGCGCAATCAAAACTCCCATGATTCTCTGGAGCCAGAACATGAAATCGCCGTTGGACGAAAGTGTAAAGCCGAGCGCCCCGGCCAAGAATCCAAGCCCGACAAAAACGGTTCCGAAACCTAGGACGAACAGAATCGATCCGAAAACTGTGCGACCCCTGTTGGATGCAAAGCCAGAAACGAAACCTAGGTAACCGGGCACCAACGGGAGAATGCAGGGAGACAGGAACGAGACCAAGCCAGCCAAGAGCGCGATTGGCAGCGCCAGCGCGAGTGAGCCGTCGAGGATGATTCCTGACATTAGTTAGCCTCGATTGCTGTGTCGATCAAGCTGCGCAAAGTCGAAGGTAAGAATCGTCCTAGGACACGCGAGGTGATTTCCCCCTTGGTGTTGATCACAAGAGTTGTTGGCACGGCTGCCGGTGAGACAACGCCGGTGTACGCCTGGACTACAGCACCCGACTTGATGTCCATCACCGAGGTGAAGTTGAGCTTTTGAACTCTGGCAAATGCCAAAGCGGTCTCGGCGGTATCGCGAACGTTTACGCCAACTACAACCACATTCTTGTCCTCGTAGTCGGTCGCAATTTCGGCCAAGTCTGGCATTTCCGCTCGGCAAGGTGGGCAACCGGCGTACCAGAAGTTCAAGACCACAACTTTTCCAAGTAGGTTTCGGCTGTCTAGGAATTGGCCGTCAAAGGTTTCGGCAATCCAATCGGCACCCTTGGTTTTTTCGCCCTGGAACTCAGTTACCGAGCCGTCGCCGGAAATGTAGTTCTTGTTGGTTCCAGCTTGGAACTGCTCTGCCAATGGATCGTTAGCGCAGCCGGTTAGGGCCAAGCCCAAGGTTAGGACTATTGCTATTGCGCGTTTCATACGGCACCCTTGTCTATCTTTGAAAAATCCGCAGCAGGCTCAAGGTAGCCAACCTCGGTGAACTTGCCCTCGTCGAATTCGAAACTGGTGATGCTGGATAGTGCGCAGCGACGCTTGGCTGGGTTGTGAGCCAACTTGGCGCCCTTGAGGTGGCGATGAACCATCCAGATTGGTAGTTGATGAGTTACAAAAACCACGTCGCCTGACTTGGTGGTTTCGGCAGCTTCACGCATTGCCTCCATCATTCTGGAAACGACCGAGACATAGCTTTCACCCCAGGAAGGTTGCATCGGGTTGCGAAGGTGGAACGCAAGGTGTGGGCGGAGCAGTACTGTCTTGGCAGTGACTTTGCGACCCTCGAAAAAGTTGAAGGGCTCGATGATACGTTCGTCTAGGTCTGGTTTGGTATTGAAAAGTTCAGCGATCGGTTCTGCGGACTGCTGGGTTCTAAGCAGTGGAGAGACAATAAGTTTGCTGGGCTGAATACCGGCTTCCTGCAAAGCCAGGGCTGCCGCCGATGCCATTTTCTTACCGTTTTCACTCAAGTGAAAATGCGGAAGTCGACCATAAAGAACGCCACCGGGATTGTGAACTTCACCGTGACGAACCAGGTGAACGCGGGTGGCAGGCATAAGGCTATTCTACCCTCCGCTAAACTTGTGAATTCAGGGTGAACAGCCCACTCTCAGGTATGAAAAGAGCAAAACAAATGCGCGAACGCACACTCGTCAAAGACCTCGCTGCCCGAACCGACGGTCCGGTCACAATTGGTGGTTGGGTTGAGAAGCTCAGAGATCAAAAGCGCATTCAGTTCGTAATTCTGCGTGACGAGACCGGTGACGTTCAGGTCACCTATCCCCGGCCGGTGATTGGCGACGAGCCAGACCTGGACGACGCCTTGGCGGCAACAGTTTCTACCCTGACTGCAGGTTCGTTCGTTTGGATTACCGGACGCCTAGTTCACGACGAGCGCGTGAAGCTTGGCGGACTTGAGATTCAGCTAGACAACCTTGAGGTTGTTACCCTGGCCGACCCAGAAACCCCAATCGCCGACGACACCAGCATCGACAAGCGCCTCGACTGGCGCTTCCTTGACCTACGTCGTAGCGAAATGAACCTGGTGTTCCGCGTGCAAACCACCATCGAGCACGCCTGGCGCACCTGGTGGTACGAGAACAACTTCATCGAGGTTCACTCACCAAAACTAATGTCGAGCCCTTCGGAGTCGAACGCCGAACTGTTCAAACTCGAGTACTTTGAGACCCACGCCTACCTCGCTCAGAGCCCCCAGTTCTTCAAGCAGATGGCGATGATGTCTGGCTTTGGTCGCATGTTCGAGATCGGCCCGGTTTTCCGCGCCGACCCTTCGTTCACCTCGCGTCACGCCACCGAATTCATCTCGGTAGACATGGAAGTTTCATGGATCGACAGCCACGAAGACATTATGCAGATGCACGAGCAGTTAATGGTGGCAGCGCTAACCGCTGTGAAGGAAAAGCACGGCGAAGAAATCAAGCGCCTCTTCGACGTCGACGTCGTGGTTCCTTCGGTGCCATTCCCACGTATTCCTCTCGCCGAAGCGATTGACATCGTGAAAGAACGCGGACACGAGATTGCTCGCGGTGGCGACATGGACCCGGAGGGTGAGCGTCAGATTGCTGCTCACGTGGACGAGAAGTTTGGCCACGAGTTTGTCTTCCTAACCGACTACCCGTCGACGGTTCGCCCGTTCTACCACATGCGTCACGAAGACAACCCGGCACTAACCAACAGCTACGACCTAATCTGGCGTGGTGTGGAAATTACCACCGGTGCTCAGCGCGAGCACCGCATCGAGATCCTGACCGAGCAGGCTAGGAGTAAGGGTCTAGAACCTGAAGGCTTGAGCTCTTACCTAGACTTCTTCCGCTACGGAGCCCCGACCCACGGCGGTTTCGGAATGGGCTTGATTCGTGTGCTGATGTTGCTTTTGCACCAGCCAAACATTCGCGAAGTTGGCTACCTGTTCCGTGGCCCGAACCGACTAGAACCTTAAAGTTCTTAGGGTCGAACCATCGAGATGGTTACGACTCGGCTGTACTTCGAGTAGTTGGCGTCTGAAGCAACCGAAATAGAGACCAGGCATTTGCCGCTGCTAGCTAATGCAGTAACCTGTGAACCAGCGACTCGGCAAGTGCCACTCTTTCGTTTGTAACTTACATTGCCGGTGGAATCAGTTAGGACAGCGAGATTCATCACCTGCAGCTTGGCCAGTGGGTTGAAGGCTGCCACGATGATGCGGCTAGTGAGTTTCGGAATCTTCCTAGTCACCGTAGTCATCACGGCCTGATGGGATTCCGTTCGGCTGGTTTGAACTCCGACTTTGCACGTGCCGCCGCGACGAACGGTAACGAATCCGGTTATCGGGTCTACATCACAAACTCCGTCGCCTTGGATTCTTGAAAAAGTGACTGTGCCATTGCCGGTTTTCTTGACGGTCGGTTTCAAGATGCCCCCAACCTTGAAGCCAGACCTCAGGTACGTGACCGAAAGAGTTGGCGCGCTCCTTGCTGCATTGAAAGCCTGAACCTCGGCAAACCGGTTTGCCATAAACTCCTTGGTCGCCTGCATGTGGCCAGTCGAATCTTCTACTGAATAAGGTTTTCTAGGATCCGCGGTCAACGCCGGCAAAATCTTAACCCAGATGCGGTCAACCATGGTTGGTAGCGCAAGCGAAGGAAGCTTCTTCTCAATCTTGGTGAGCGCTCCCAAATAGATGTCTTGGCACGGTTGGTATTGAATGCAGCGAGTCATCATGGTTGCGCCATCGTCAACCAGTGCATTCCAACGAATCCAGGTTTGATCGGTTCCCCAGGGGTGCATTGTGAACAGGCCGCCCGCTGGCTTGTGAACGTAATAGTTGTTCGGCCAGTTGTTGGTGTAACCATCCCAGTGGCCGATGTAATGCTCGACGGCCCAGTTCATGATCATCTGGTTGAGATTCACTTTGGCGCGGATTGCGTTGAACCACGCTTCGCCAGAAAGTTCGTTGTTGATGGTTTGGAGTTCAGTGACGTCCGACTTGTCTGTTTTACTGCCTTCGTCAACTTCCATGTCAGGGCCAACTTCGGTTCCGTAGCCGCCTTCGTAAAGGTGGTCGGTTTTTGCCGAGTACCAGCGCTCGAAAAGCTCGTCGTCGTAGGTTTCGATATTTGAGTGCAGACCGTAGTTTCGCCCGTTGAAAAGCACGTTTGCATAACCGACTCGAGGAGCGGCAACCCCCATGGCACGGAAGAGCCGGTAGCTAACCGCTTCGTGCAGCATCGACGGGTCTTGGACCATGTTGTTGAGTGTGAACTTTTTGATTCCGTAAAGTTTTTGACCCTTCACCGAAAAGTTCATCTTGATCTTGAAGGCCGCCTTGTCATCAAGGTCGCGGTAGGAACCCCAGCCTCCCTTAATGCGAACCCCAACCTTGTAGGTGGAAGATATTCCTTTTGGGGTGGTGACCTTTAGTGTGGCCGCGTGATAGTTCGTTGGGTCAGCTCTTAGCGCAGCTTCCGCCTCGGCCGTGGTCTTGAGGTCAAACTTGTTCACGACCAGGGGGTTGAACAGGAACGCCTGTTTGTCTGAGCCCTCCACGTAACGGGTGTCCACGGTAGCCGCCTGAGCTCCATCAACCCCGCCAAGCCCAATCAGACCGGTCGACGTCAGAACAACGACGATCACAACCGCGATGATTCTCTTCAGGTTATCTCTAAGGAAATTCACTCGGCCTCTAGATCGTTCGACAGTTTGGTGAGAGCGCCTCTCAGGCGGTCTGCTTCGATGTGCCAGTAGTTGTGGACATCGCCATTGATTAGCAGAACCGGGATTTCCTCGGAGTAGCGCGCGAACAGCGCTTCGTCGTCGAGGATGTTCTGCTTCTCGAGTGTTAGTGCAGCGCTGAAATCTTTGAGAACCTCATGAATGACGGCTTCGGCATCATCGCAGAGATGACAGCCTGGCTTTCCGATGAGGGTCAGGGAGATTTCTTTGGTCACCTAATCATCCTAAGCATGTGTCTAAACTTGTCTGGTGTCCAAGAGTCCGAAGCAACCGAAGGTCGAAGCAGCTTTTTTCGACCTCGACAACACGCTTTTGCGTGGCGCTTCCTCTTTTCTTTTCGCGAAGGCAGCCTTCGAGCGCAACTTCGTAAACCGCCGCGAACTCTGGCGCTTCGCCTGGCAGCAGTTCAAGTTCATCACGCGCGGAGAATCTGCTCGGATGCTTGCCAACATCGAAGACCGTGCGATGAGCATGGTGGTTGGCCAAAGCGCCAAGGCTTTGGAAGATTTGGTTGGCGTCACTTGGCGCGACTACATTCAAGAAAAAATGTGGCCGGAAACTGTTCGCATCGCGCAGGAGCATGTCAAGGCCGGCCGCGAGGTTTGGATTATCACCGCGGCTCCAGTGCAAATGGGAACTTACATCGCGAAGCAACTAGGTCTCACTGGAGCATTGGGCACCGTCCTAGAGGTGAAGAACGGTGTTCTAACTGGAGAATTTGAGGGTCGACCGCTTCACGGCGAAGCGAAAGCCGTGGCGATTGAAGCTATGGCCAAGGAGCGCAACATCAGCTTGAAGCGTTCTTACGCCTACTCCGATAGTCACAATGACCTTTACATGCTGGCCAGAGTTGGTCACGCGGTTGCCGTCAACCCAGATAAAACCTTGTTGAGATTCGCTAAGGCTGCCCACTGGAAGATTCTTGAGTTCAAGAAGAGCGACCTCAAAGCCAACACCAAAAAGTAAACCCGCCAAGAAACCTGGCGGGTTTAGCTTTACGAAGCTCTACTTCTTATTGCGACGCTGGTGGCGAGTCTTACGAAGCAACTTGCGGTGCTTCTTCTTCGACATGCGCTTACGACGCTTCTTGATGACGGAACCCATACGGACCTCACTTGCTGGAAACTTGATGGCCTAACGCCAAACAAACGATTTTTCTATTCTAATGGTTGAACGCTTGGGCTATTTGCCCGAAGCGATTTCTTTTGCTCGAGCCAGAGCTGCCTCGGTTGCCTTTTGGAAAACCTTTGCGAGTTCGGCCTGTTCCAAAACGGCGACGGCCTGCATCGTGGTTCCGTTTGGACTGGTCACCTGCCTGCGCAATTCTTCTGGGCTCTGGTTTGAAGCGCTGAGAAGCTCGGCAGCCCCCGCAAAGGTTTCTTCAACCAGCATCGCTGCGATGTCTTCGCCAAAGCCCATGGCCTCGGCTGCCTGAGTGAGTTGTTCAATCAGGTAGAAAACGTAGGCCGGCCCTGAGCCAGAGATGGTACTGAGTGCGTCAATCTGCGACTCAGGAAGCGCCACGACGCGACCTACGGTTTCAAACAGATCTAGCGCAGTTTCGAATTGGGTCTCGCTAACCCTTGAGCCTTCCGAAACTCCGGTGACCGCGCGACCGACGATGGCTGGAGTGTTCGGCATTGCTCGGACCACCGCAACGGTTTCAGGTAACACCTGTTCCATCGATGCCGTTGTGATTCCGGCGGCCACGCTCACGACCAGGGCGTTCTCGGAAAGACCGTCGGTGATTTCCTTCAAAACTTCTAGAACATAAGCCGGCTTCACTGCAATCAGAACAAAATCCGCCGAAGCTACAGCAGCCGAGTTGGCGTTTGAATCCAATTCGGTGGACAGTGCCAAGACACCCAATTCGTCGGCAAGTTTTTTGGCGCTGGCGCTCGTCTTGGTGGTGATGCTGACCTGGCTCGAGTCGAATCCAGAAGCCAAAAGTCCAGACAGAATGGCGGTTCCCATGGAACCCGAACCAATTATGGCGATGCGCTTGATATTCACAGGTTCAGTTTAGGTTAGCCCGAGTGTTGTTACGGATTGGTAGTTTGGTTGCATGGCCACAAAAGCGAAATCCGAGTTCACCTGCGCCGAGTGCGGCTGGTCCAGCTCGAAGTGGGTTGGCCAGTGCGGTGAGTGCCAGGCTTGGAACAGCATGGTCGAGGGTGGGGCGTCAAACTCCCGCGGACTAGGCGTAGCAAAGTCGGTTAAGCCAGCCGTTATTGTGGGCTCCTCGGCAGCAAAGCCCATCACCGAAATCTCCACCGAAGCTGTTACCGCTTGGAGCACCGGCGTTGGCGAGTTCGACCGCGTTCTCGGCGGGGGCCTAGTTCCTGGCGCTGTGGTTCTGCTATCTGGAGAACCTGGCGTTGGTAAGTCCACACTTCTTCTTGAAGTGGCCTCAAATGCAGCCAACAAAGGGTTGCGAGTTCTCTATGTTTCGGGCGAAGAGTCGGTTGGCCAGATTCGCCTACGCGCCGAACGAACCGGCTCACTAACCCCAAACCTCTACCTGGCTTCCGAAACCGATCTCGCTAGCGTTCTCGGGCAAATCGAATCGGTTGGCCCGCAACTGCTAATTGTTGACTCGGTGCAAACCATCGCTCACGCTGAACTTGATGGCGCCGCCGGAATGCCCAGCCAGATTCGTGAAGTTGCCAGCAACCTAATCCGCGTTGCCAAAGAGAACAACCTGCCGATCATCTTGGTCGGTCACGTCACCAAGGACGGCAACATTGCCGGCCCTCGAGCACTCGAACACCTAGTCGACGTGGTTTGCCATTTCGAGGGTGATCGCCAAACCGCACTTCGGTTCATTCGCACCCAGAAAAACCGTTTTGGGCCAACCGACGAAGTCGGTTGCTTCGAAATGACCGGCGAGGGAATCAACGAGGTTTCCGACCCATCCGGGCTCTTCCTTTCCAGGCCGGAAACACCGGTGTCAGGAACCTGCGTCACCGTTTCGGTTGAAGGCAAGCGCGCCCTGATTGCCGAAGTTCAGGCTCTGGTCGTCAAGTCATCATCTCCTAACCCAAGACGCGTAACCAACGGCGTCGACTCATCACGCGTTGCCATGCTGCTGGCCGTGCTTGAGCGCCGGGCTGGTCTTCGTGTTGGTGAAATGGACGTTTACGTTTCCACGGTCGGAGGAGTCAAGCTAACCGAACCAGCCGCCGATCTAGCCATCGCTCTGGCAATCGCTTCTGCCGTTCAAGACAAACCAATCGCTCACAACCTAGCCGCTTTCGGCGAGATTAGTCTCGCCGGCGAGGTGCGAAAGGTGAGCAACGCGAAGCTTCGTGAGAATGAGGCAGCAAGGCTTGGGTTTGTGAGAACCGTTGACTCCGGCGTTCAGTCGGTCAAAGCCGCGCTGGCACTAGCCCTCAACTGGTAGTTAATCGAGCGAAAACTGCTCCAGGTTAGTTGATTGCACGCCGTTCACTTTAACCTCAAACAGATACTTGCCTGGCAACGCAATTGGTTGCCCTTCTCCACAACCCTCATTGCTTGAGTAAACCCTTAGCCAAGGGCTGGGAACAGACTTCGTCTCAACTCCTGGCGATAGCGTGACAACCTGATCCTTTAGGTCTATCCGGTCACATTGCTCGTTGGTCCAGATGGTTTCTTCTCCGATTTTGATCGTGTAGAACTGCACCTTGGGGCCGGCATTAAACTTGCAATCCACTTTGCCGTTATTGGTCAGCGTGAACCACAGCTCTGGTTTCGTGGTCGCATCGAATTGGCTGATTCGCATCTCACCGTCGCCTACCAAAGCTGTCACAGACACCACACCAGACGCACATTCGGTAATCGGTTGGTCACCCTCGGCAACTGGCTTGGCTGGAGTAAACAGTGAGGCTATCGAACTGATTCCCCACCAGACGAGCGAAACCAAGAGTGCCAAAACAATCAGACCCGCAATACGTCGCCGACGCATGATGTGAGGTGGAACCCTGCGACTCATGAGTTAGAGGGTCACTAGCATTCTGGTGTTACCTAGAGTGTTCTCCTTGACCCTTGCAAGATCTAGGAACTCGGCCACGCCGTCATCGGTGGAACGCACCAATTCAGCAAAAGTTTCCTCATCTACCGGAACATCGGAAATCTCGGCAAAGCCGTGCTTAGCGAAGAATGCGGTTTCAAAGGTTAGGCAGAAAACCCTGGACACACCGATTTCCTTGGCCCGCTCCAAAAGTGCATCCACGAGGATGTGGCCGATGCCCTTGCCTCGGTGATCGTCTCTGACCACGAGCGAGCGAACCTCGGCCAGGTCTTCCCACATCACGTGAACTGCACCCGCACCCACAACTTCGCCGAACTCATTCACGGCGACCAAAAACTCAGAAACTTTTTCGTAAAGCGAAACGAGTTCTAACTTCAGAAGCTTCAGCCCGGAACCTTCATTTGGTCTGCGCATGGCCGCGATAGCACGAACGTCCGGCGCTTTGGCCGGACGAACGTGGAAATCAGTTGAACTCACAACTAAATGCTAGCGGCAACATTCTGTTTGGTATCGAATACGAACTCGTCACCGGCTGCGTCAACAACGATGTGAGCCGAGTTTGATAGCTCGCCGCGCATGATCTTCTCGCTTAGGCGATCTTCGATCTCGCGCTGAACAGCACGACGCAATGGTCTTGCTCCCAGCGCTGGGTCGTAACCAATCTTGATCAACTGCTGCTTGGCGGCTTCGGTTACCTCGATGGTCATGTCGCGCTCTTCCAAGCGGCGCCCTAGCTTCGCAATGAATAGGTCCACAATCTGCTCTAGCTCCTTGGTGGTGAGCTGAGGGAAGATGATGGTTTCATCAACGCGGTTCAAGAACTCTGGCTTGAAGTGTTTCTTCAGCTCTTCGCTGACCTTGCCCTTCATGCGGTCGTAGTCTCCGGCGTCGTCGCCCTCAAGGTTGAAGCCCATGGCTCCGCGAGAGATGTCGCGAGTACCGAGGTTGGTGGTCATGATGATCACGGTGTTCTTGAAGTCGACCATGCGACCCTGACCATCGGTCAAACGACCCTCTTCAAGAATCTGAAGAAGCGAGTTGAAGATGTCTGGGTGAGCCTTTTCGATTTCATCGAACAACACAACCGAGAATGGCTTGCGGCGAACCTTTTCGGTTAGCTGGCCACCCTCTTCGAAGCCTACAAATCCCGGTGGAGCTCCGAACAGGCGAGAAACAGTGTGCTTCTCCGAGTACTCGCTCATGTCGAGAGAGATCATTGCGTTCTCGTCATCGAACAGGAACTCGGCCAAAGCCTTCGCCAGCTCGGTCTTTCCAACACCGGTTGGACCGGCAAAGATGAACGAACCAGACGGACGGTTTGGGTCCTTGAGTCCAGCGCGCTGACGGCGAACCGACTTAGAAACCGCCTTGATAGCCTCTTCCTGACCGATTACGCGCTTGTGAAGTTCGTCTTCCATGAAGATGAGCTTTGCGCTCTCTTCTTCGGTCAGTTTGAAGATTGGGATACCGGTTGCCTGAGCCAAAACCTCGGCGATGAGCCCTTCATCCACAGTTCCCTCAGGTGTGATCTGACCGCCACGGAATTGTGCCTGGAGTCTTACACGCTCGGCGAGAAGCTCTTTCTCTTCCTTACGCTTTTCCTTGGCCACGTCGAAGTCTTGATCTTCAACAGCCTTCTCCTTGGCCACCCGAACGCCAGCGATCTTTTCTTCGATTTCGCGCAGTTCTGGTGGCGAGGTTAGTAGCGAAAGACGCAAACGGGCTCCGGCCTCATCAATGAGGTCGATTGCCTTGTCTGGTAGGAAGCGGTCGGTGATATAACGGTCGCTCAGGTTGCAAGCGGCAACAATTGCGCCATCGGTGATAGTCACCTTGTGGTGCTTTTCGTATGCCTTGCGAACACCCTTCAGGATGTTGATTGCCATTGGCAAGCTTGGCTCAGCAACATTCACCTTCTGGAAACGACGAGCCAACGCAGCATCCTTTTCGAAGTACTTGCGGTACTCATCAAGGGTGGTAGCTCCAATGGTCTGTAGTTCACCGCGAGCTAGCAGCGGCTTCAAAATCGAAGCGGCGTCGATAGCGCCTTCGGCAGCGCCAGCACCAACCAACGAGTGAATCTCGTCGATGAAAGTAATGATGTCGCCGCGAGTGCGAATTTCCTTGGTGACCTTCTTCAAACGCTCTTCGAAGTCTCCGCGGTAACGCGAACCAGCGATTAGCGCACCCATGTCTAGGGTGTAGAGCTGCTTGCCCTTTAGAGTCTCTGGAACATCTCCGGAAACAATCGCTAGTGCCAAGCCTTCAACAACAGCGGTCTTACCAACACCTGGTTCGCCGATTAGAACAGGGTTGTTCTTCGTGCGACGCGAAAGAATCTGCATCACGCGTTCGATCTCACGCTCGCGACCAACTACTGGGTCAAGTTTGCCATCGGCAGCGCTCTGGGTGAGGTTGGTTCCGAACTGGTCGAGAATCTGCGAACCCTTTTGTGGGGCAGCCTGTTCACCGCCAACGTTTACGGTTTCCTTGTTTTCAAAACCGGATAGCAACTGAACAACCTGCTGGCGAACCTTGTTGGTGTCGGCGCCAAGCTTGGTAAGCACCTGAGCGGCAACACCTTCGCCCTCACGGATTAGGCCGAGAAGTAGGTGTTCGGTTCCGATGTAGCTGTGACCCAACTGAAGGGCCTCGCGAAGTGAAAGCTCCAAAACCTTCTTGGCTCGAGGAGTAAAGGGAATGTGACCGGTCGGCGGGGTCTGCCCCTGACCGATGATGTCTTGAACCTGCTCGCGAACCGATTCCAGGCTGATGCCAAGAGCTTCTAGCGACTTAGCTGCAACCCCTTCACCTTCGTGGATCAAACCCAACAGGAGGTGTTCGGTACCAATGTAGTTGTGGTTGAGCATCTTTGCTTCTTCTTGAGCAAGGACGACGACGCGACGGGCTTTATCAGTAAATTTCTCGAACATGTATTCAGGTTAGCGAGCCGACCTGACACAAAATAGGCTTGTTCGCCCTAAGCGTTAGCCCTCTTAGTAGCTAACGACGACACCAATAAATACAGGGAATAGCTGAAGGCTAGGACTGCGTGAAAGGTAATCGGGTAGGACGAAGGCGCGCCCACCGTCGCTACTGCTAAAACGAGTACACCACTGGAAAGTATGAGAGGCCGATTTATGAGCAAATTCAGGGCTTTGCTCGACCCAAAGACAGAAAGGCCAAAATATTTCTTGCGAACGGCAAAGTAATGAGCGCACGCAAGCCAGAGGAACCAAAGCGCTGTAAATGGGTAAGTAAAGACAATTACGTAAAGCATGAAGAAGGGCATGTTCAAACCTTGCAATATCAGGTCTACTGGGTTCGCTGCCGAGGCAAGTTGGCCCGTAATTAATACCGAAGGGACGATTAGTCCTATGAGGTAAAGCTTTAACAGTTCGATGATTTGCCTGGTTAAGGCTTGGCCAATCTTCATTTCTCCCCCTCTTAATTGACTTACTTTTTGCTCTTCGCTTCGAGCTTGGCGCGCTCCTCGGCCTCGATCTGAGAGTAGACATCACGCTCTTTTGAGTCGGCGCGAAGGATTGAGCGCATGATGAACCAGAAGAGTAGGCCAATGAAGATTGGTGGGATTAATGAGCCAGTGACGTCTAGGAAAATGTCCATTACTTCACCAACGGGAACATGATTGTTTCGCGGATACCCAGACCGGTCAGGCTCATTAGTAGGCGGTCAATTCCTAGTCCGAGCCCGCCTGATGGTGGCATACCGAATTCAAGTGCCTTCAGGAAGTCTTCGTCGAGCTTCATTGCCTCAGGGTCACCGGCTGCTGCCAGGGTGACCTGCTCCACGAAACGTGCTCGCTGGATCACTGGGTCAACAAGTTCGGAGTAACCGGTGGCCTGTTCATAGCCACGGATGTAGAGGTCCCACTTCTCAGCGACGCCAGCCTTAGAGCGGTGGCCACGGGTTAGTGGTGAAGTGTCTTCCGGGAAGTCGATTACGAAGGTTGGTTTTTCTAGGTCACCCTTAACGAAGTGCTCCCATAGCTCTTCAACATACTTGCCGTGAAGCGGGTGGTCGATTTCTATTTCGACCTTGTCGGCTAGCTTCTTCAACTTCTCTATTGGAGTCTCCGGGGTGATTTCTTCACCGGCTGCTTCAGAAAGGCTTTCGAACATCGAGATTCTTGCCCAGTCACCAGACAGGTCGTTGACCGTACCGTCGTCCAGGGTGACTTCATGAGTTCCGAATACGTCTAAAGCTGCGTTCTGGATTAGTTTCTGGGTTAGATCGGCAATCGAGTTGTAGTCGCCGTATGCCTGATAGGCCTCAAGCATTGCGAACTCAGGGCTGTGGGTGCGGTCGGCACCTTCGTTGCGGAAGTTGCGGTTGATTTCGTAGACGCGGTCGATGCCGCCAACGACTGCGCGCTTTAGGAAGAGCTCCGGAGCGATTCGAAGGAATAGTTCGGTGTCGAAGGCATTGGAGTGGGTTTTGAAAGGTCGTGCCGATGCGCCACCGTGGATGGTCTGAAGCATCGGGGTTTCAATCTCGAGGAAGTTGTCTTCCGTAAAGGTCTTGCGAAGCGATTGCATAACCTGGGCGCGGATCTGAACCACTTCACGAGCGCGGTCGCGAACGATGAGGTCGATGTAGCGGTGACGAACGCGGAACTCTTCCCCGAGGTCGTTGTGAAGGTTAGGTAGCGGGCGGATGGTCTTAGCTGCCATCTTCCAGCTAGAGACGAGAATCGAAAGTTCACCGCGCTTGGAAGTGATCACTTCACCCTCAACGAATAGGTGGTCGCCTAAGTCAACTAGCTCTTTGTAAAGTTCAAGCTGCTCTTCGCCAACCTTGTCGAGGCTGAGCATGGCTTGGATGCGTTCGCCCGAACCGGCCTGAAGGCTTGCAAAACAGAGCTTTCCGGTGTTGCGCTGGAACATTACGCGGCCTGCGATTCCAACGGTTTCGCCGGTGGAAACATCTACTTCTAGAGCTGGGTACTTCGAACGCACGGCGTCGATCGTCGTGGTGATTGGCAGTGAAACCGGGTAGGCGTCGTTTAGTTCGTTTAGGCGGTCACGCTTGGCAAGGCGAATCTCGATTTGTTCGGGAACGTCAACGTCCAACTCAACCGAGTTGTCTGGTGCTTCACTCATGTCTACTGCTTTCCCAAACTTACGTTCATGGTGTCGATCAGTCGAACCTCGCCCACCTTGGCGGCAACGATGATTTTCGCTGCTCCAACGTAAGTGTCATCGACCGGTCGGAAAGTTTGCGGATCAATCACCGCTAGATACTCAAGTTTAGCCGAGCCGAGGTTGGCGATTGCCTCGCTAGTTTCTTGAATCGCCCCAGCTACGGTTTTGCCACTCTCAAGGTTTGTCTTGAGGTTGATTAGTTGGGCAGAAATTCCTTCGGCATCGATTCGGTCTTCGTCTGATAGGAACCGGTTGCGGCTTGACATGGCGAGGCCACTGGCTTCACGGATTGTTGGGCCTTCAATGAACCGGCAGTCTGGCCAGCGGGCGCCGATGAGTTTGCGAACCAGAAAAACCTGCTGGGCATCTTTTTCACCAAATACCGCTACGTTTGGTTCGACTATTTCCATAAGTCGGTTCACCACCGTGAGCATTCCATCGAAGTGACCGGGACGAGCTGCACCTTCGAAGGTTGAACCAACCACACCGGCTCGTTGAGTGATTTCACTGCCGTTTGGGTAAATGTCTTCAACCTGAGGGGCGAAGAGGATTTCGACTCCACGTGCTTCAAGAAGGGCGCGATCAGCCTCAAGGGTTCTCGGATACTTTTCGAAGTCTTCCATGGGGCCGAACTGGAGCGGGTTTACGAAAATGCTGACGATGACGAAATCGGCGTTATCTTTCGCCAGTTCAATAAGTGAGAGGTGGCCGTCGTGAAGTGCTCCCATGGTTGGAACGAACGAGATGGTCTTGCCGTCTGCTCGAACTTCTGCCAAGGCCGCCCGAAGGTCCTGGGCGCTTTCGATCACGCGCATTTAGGCTTCGTCCATGATGTCGTCTGGGTCTAAGCCAACGTGGCCGTCGGCGAGAGCACGATCGACCGCGCTTCTAACTACCGGACCAATAATGTCGCGAGCGTTTTCAACTCCGGCCTCTTCGAGGAGGCCGATGGCCTGGCTGACCACCATTGCGGAGAAATCGGATGCCACCGAGAAACTCTCGGCATAGGCGGATCGAGCTTCCTCGGGGATAACCACGGGTTCGCCCCCGATTTCGATTGCTAAAGCCTGGGCGATCGGGAGCGCAATCTTGGGTGCCGAAACAGCAATTCTGGCGTCTCGTAACCTTGGCAGGTCAACGCTGGTTCCGGTGAATCTCATGGCCGGATGAATTGCCAGCGGAATCGCACCGAGTTTGGAAGCCTCTTCAAAAACCGAGAAGCCAAAGTCTGGCGAAGTGTGGGCAACCAACTGACCGGCTCGCCAGGCTCCGGTTTTGGCGTATCCGGCAATCGTGGCTTCCAGTTCTTCGCCAGGGATTGCCAGCACCACTAGGTCGGCGTCGAAGCCGCTTGCGGGTATGTGTTGGGCAGCCTGGAGGGCAAGTGCCAGGGTTTGCCCAACCGGACCATCGCCAACCACATGGAAGGTCAATCGATTGCTGGTCATGCTTTTCCTGAGTTCTTGTCTGGGGGAACCCTAAACAGGTTTTCAACGATTAGGCCGACCACAGCCATGCTGGCGGCTCCTGCTAGAGCGAAGAATGTGCCAAGTGCGGCTTGGTTCGCTGGTCCTAAAAGTTGGTGGGTTAGGAGTGCGAATTGCCAACCGACGAAAATGCTTCCGGTGATTGAAACCGACTTGGCGAAGGCTAACGTTCGAACCGCATAACGAGAATCAACTGGAGCCGGCCTTGAGCCTTTGCCCGCCTCCAGTTTCTTGAGGGCGCGCTTATAGCGAACCATGGGCAGGGCTGATAGAAAGAGAATCAGGGCAATTGCTGGCTGAACCAGAACGACGTTCAATTCCATGGTTGGTGTTGGCAAACCATTGCCGATCATCAACTGGATTAAGAAGTAGCCGACGACGGAAACAACGGCAGCCACTCCAATCAGATTGAGGATTTTTGTTGGTTTCATCAGATTTCCCAAACCTGACCTTCAAGATCTTTGGCCAGTTCGGCTACGGACCCGTGACCAAGCAATTTCGCCTCAGGGTTCATGCGCGACCAGGGAACCACCACAAACGCCCGTTCGTAGGCGCGTGGGTGCGGAAGAGTCAAGCGCTTTCCGTCCTTGATTAGATTGCCGTAGGTGATGATATCGATGTCGAGGGTTCTCGAGCCCCAACGCTGGAGGCGAACCCTCCCGTGATTGGTTTCGATTTCGCGAAGTTTGGTTAGCAGAACGCCTGGCTTGAGGGTAGTTTCAATTTCGACGACGCCGTTTAGATATCGAGGTGCTGATTCATCTACACCTTCGGTGGTTGCTGCGAAGCTTTCAAAGAGCGGAGATTTAGCTATTAGCGCCACCTTCTCCAGTTCTTTAATGGCCTTGATTGCCGACTTGATGGTTTTCTTCCGATCGCCGAGATTACCGCCGAGCGCTAAAACTACTCGCTCAGCCATTCCTGCCCTTGAGGGTTACCGAGACATCTTTGAAGTCGTATGGAATGGGTGCGTTCGGTTTGTGAACAGTGACTTTCGCCTTTTTCACCAAACCGGAAACCGAACCACCGCCGAAGTTCAAACAGAGGTCGAGAAGACGCTGGGCCAACGCTTCGATGAGATCCACCTGCTGGCTCTTGACCGCTTCGACTAGGAGTTTGGCCAGTTCTCCGTAGTGGACCGTTTGTGTTAGGTCGTCGGTGATAACAGACTTGCTGTTCACCCAAACTGTGGCATCGATGTAAAAGTCTTGCCCGTTCTGTCTTTCAAAATCGAAGACTCCGTGGTGTGCGAATACTCGCAGGCCTTTGATTTTGATTTTGTAAGACATAACTCAATTCTGCCGTGAGATTGTGGCTCGCACGTTGTGTACGCGAACGCCCCAGAGAGAATATTTTTCGCTGAGCGAGCGCATGAGTTCGGCGGTGGCTTCGTCCTTGGCTTCGTTGGTGCTGTCCTGGTCCAACCGAGCTGCGATAAATCGTTTGCGGGATGCCCCTAATAGGACCGGAAAACCCAGGGCAAAGAGTGGCTCTAGGTTCTCGAGGAGTTCCCAGTTCTGCTCAACGTCCTTAGCGAAACCAAGACCTGGGTCAACGATGATTTGGTTCTCGGTGACCCCTGCATCAAATGCTGCACGAACTTGATGACTCAACTCTTGGGCAACATCGTTTCCGATCGATTCGTATTGGTTCAGGGTGTCCATCTCGCGAGAATGCCCACGCCAATGAGAAATGATTAGCTTCGCGCCTGTTTCGGCGGCCACCTTGAAGATTCTTGGATCGCTCTTTCCGCCGGAGACGTCGTTGATGATCGTGGCTCCGGCACCAACAGCAGCAAGTGCCGTTTCGCTGTTCATGGTGTCCACGCTGATTTCAGCGCCGAGGTTGCGGATGGCTTCGATTACCGGAACGACCCGATTGATTTCTACTTCGATTGGAACTCGGTCGGCTCCCGGCCTAGTCGATTCGCCGCCGACGTCCAAGATTTTGGCACCATCGGCAATCAGCTGCTTGGCTCGGGCTATCGCCAACTCGATTGAATGCAATTCTCCGCCGTCGCTGAAGGAGTCCGGAGTTATGTTCAAAACTCCCATGACGAGCGGATTCGTCATTTAGAAATAAGACCCATGACTTCGGCGCGTGCCACAGGATCTGAATAGACGCCGAGTGAGGCCATGGTTACAGTGTTTGCCTCCGGTTGTCTGGCTCCACGGCTGACCACGCAGTGGTGTCTGGCTTCAATCACCACGACGACGCCCTTGGTGCCTAAACCGGTTTCCAAAGCGCTGGCGATTTGAGCGGTCAGGTTTTCCTGAAGCTGTGGTCTGGCGCCAATAACTTCAACGAGCTTCGGTAGGCGGCCAAGACCAATCACGCGATCAGAAGGAAGGTAGGCGATGTGAGCAACGCCAGTGAACGGTAGCAGGTGGTGCTCGCACATCGAAACGAATTCGATGTCTTTCAGGATGACAACGTCGTTGTGTTCGGCTGGAAAGGTCTCCGCCAAAACCTCGAGTGGGTCTTGGTCGATTCCTTTGAAGAACTCGGCGTAGGCCTCGGCAAATTTCGTTGGAGTTGCCTTTAACTCCTCGCGAGTAGGGTCTTCGCCGATGGCCGCAATCAAATCAGCCACCGCGCGCTTCACCGCTTCGGCGTTGAACACTACTTTGCCTTTGGCTTAGGTTTCGCTTTGGCCCGAGTTGCCGGCTTCGCCTCTGGATACAGATCTAGCTTCGGGGCGCGCTTCTTCGGGATAGCAATCGGAGCAATCTTCGAAACCGGACGAGTCTTCTTGGAGAGCCACTGGGTGCGCTTTGGAAGCTTCTTCACTGCCTTGAACAGCTTCGCGATGTCTTCGGCATTCAGAGTTTCTTGTTCCATCAGCGCCTTGGCCGTGGCATCCAGAACCTTGCGGTTCAGGTTGATGGCCCGGTAAGCCTCGTCCTGGGCGGCGTCGAGGATGGACCGGATTTCGGCGTCGATCACCTGAGCGGTGGCATCGCTGTACTCCTTGGTCTGCTGCATATCGCGGCCGATGAAGACCGCTCCACCGCTGGAGAAGCTAACCGAACCAAGGGTCGATGAGAAGCCGTACTGGGTGACCATAGTTCGGGCAATGTTAGTTGCCTTTTCAAAGTCGTTCGAGGCTCCGGTGGTTGGGTCGTGGAAAACGATCTCTTCTGCCACGCGGCCGCCCATCGCATAGGCGATTTGGTCTAGCAACTGATTACGGGAAACCGAGTAGCGGTCTTCCAATGGAAGCACCATGGTGTAACCAAGTGCACGGCCACGAGGCATGATGGTGATCTTGCTCACAGGGTCGGAGTGGTTCATCGATGCGGCGACCAGTGCGTGGCCAGCTTCGTGGTACGCGGTGTTCAGGCGCTCTTGCTCCTGCATCATGCGCGACTTCTTCTGTGGCCCACCGATGACGCGGTCGATTGACTCATCGAGGATTTCGTTGGTGATCTTCTTCTGGTTCAGGCGCGCGGTAAGTAGGGCAGCCTCGTTCAGGACGTTTGCTAGGTCGGCGCCGGTGAAACCAGGAGTGCGACGGGCGACCGTGGCGAGGTCAACGTCGTCGGCCATTGGCTTGCCCTTTGAGTGAACCTTGAGAATCTGCTCGCGCCCCTGGAAGTCTGGTGCGCCAACACCGATCTGGCGGTCGAAACGACCAGGGCGCAGAAGTGCCGGGTCCAAAACATCTGGGCGGTTGGTGGCAGCGATCAAGATGATGCTGACGTTCTCTTCGAAGCCGTCCATCTCAACCAGTAACTGGTTTAGGGTCTGCTCGCGCTCGTCGTTCCCGCCGCCAATGCCTGCACCACGGTGGCGACCCACGGCATCGATTTCATCAACGAAGATGATTGCTGGGGCGCTCTGCTTGGCCTGGTTGAAAAGGTCGCGAACGCGGGATGCACCCACACCAACAAACATTTCGACAAAGTCGGAACCCGAGATGCTGAAAAACGGAACTCCCGCTTCGCCGGCAACTGCCTTAGCGATCAGGGTCTTTCCAGTTCCCGGAGGACCGTACAGCAAAACTCCGCGAGGAATCTTTGCGCCAAGGGCTTGGAACTTCTTAGGTTCCTTGAGGAAGTCTTTGATTTCTTGTAATTCTTCGATGGCTTCGTCGGCGCCGGCGACATCCTCGAAGGTTATCTTCGAAGTTTCTTTGTTGGCAAGCTTTGCTCGAGACTTACCAAAGTTCATGGCACGGCTGTTACCGCCTCCGGCACCTGCCATTAGGAAGTAGAAGATTGCACCAATCAAAAGGATTGGGAAAAGTGTGCCGAGAAGGCTGACATACCAAGGGGTGTTTGGCACAACGTCGTTGAAGCCATCAACCAAATTCGCATCGGCAACCGCCTGGGTTACCTGTGGTGCTCGTGAATAGATGTAGAAGAACTGAACCGTCTTGCTCTTGGTTTTGGCGTCGGCGCTGAACAGTTCCATGTCGACGCGCTGGTCGCCGTCGTAGATTTTGACGCTCTTCACCTTGGAGTCTTCGATCAGCTCGAGACCGTAGCTGGTGTCTACCTTCTGGTAGGTCACGGTCGAGCCAAGTGAGGAGCCGATCAGGATGGCCGCCAAGGCAAGCGAAATCCAGAGCACCGGGCCCTTCAGAAGTTTCTTCAAGTTTTCAGACAAAAGACTTACGCCTCTCCCTTTGTAGTGTTGGGGGGAATAACAACAAGGCTACCTTCAGAACTTCCCCAAAATCCTGGTTGTTCGCCGTAGGGGGAATACTTTTTACGAATAGACCGAAGGCGCCAAAACCGCAACGCCACGGAGTGAGCGATACCGTTCGGCATAGTCGAGACCGTAGCCAACCACGAATTCGTTTGGAATATCGAAACCAACCGACAAAACCTCAACCTCAACCTTGGCGGCCTCTGGCTTGCGCAACAGTGTAGTAATTTCCACCGATGCGGCTCCGCGAGCGCGCAGGTTCGAAACCAACCACGACAGGGTAAGGCCGGAATCGATGATGTCTTCAACAATCAAAACGTGACGACCGAGGACGTCGGCGTCTAAATCCTTGAGGATTCGAACCACACCGGACGATTGGGTTCCGGAGCCGTAGGACGAAACCGCCATCCAGTCCATGGTCACCGAAATCTGCATGGCACGCGACAGGTCGGCCATAAACATGACGGCACCCTTGAGTACGCCGACGAGCAAAACATCTTTGCCGTCATACCTCTTATCTAGTTCCGCGGCCATTTCGGCAACGCGAGCATCAATCTGCTCGCCGGTGACTAGCACCTTGGTGATTTGGTCAGTTACCTTTTCTAAATCCACTTAGCAAGCTCCAGATTTCAGTGTTTTTGTGCTTTTCAGGACGATTTCTTCGCCCTTTCGTTCTACTCTAACGCTTGGCAGGGCGAGCGGTTTCTGCCCGTGCCAATCAGTGATCAGGCGGTCGATTTCCACGACGTGGCTTCGATGGAAATACGCACCAAAGACATCAGCGGCCAAGCGATAAACTCGCAGACGAATCGCTGGCTTCAGTTCTTTGAGGCCGTCAATTCTTAAGCTAACCGAGGTTGCGCCTTGCCTGGCCAGTTCACTGAAGGCAGTGGTAGCCAGTTCATCTAAGACGTCGTTGTCTTCTTTGAGGCTTTCGGCGGTCCGCGCTAAGGCGTCGGCGATCCCCGGCCCCAACTCCTCCTCCAGCATCGGTAACACCACTTGGCGAACTCGAACCCTCGTAAATCTAGGATCAACATTGTGCGGGTCATTCCAAATTGGAATGTCGGTTGCCGCACAGACATCCAGAGTCATTTCACGCGTAACGCTGAGCAGCGGGCGTAGGTAGCGACCGTTCAACTCGGCCATGCCGCTGAGGCTCTTGCCTCCCGAGCCGCGAGTCAAGCCAAGTAGAACGGTTTCGGCCTGATCGCCAAGGGTGTGGCCGAGCAAGACAAACTTTGCGTTGAGGTCGTTCGCAACTTCGTCGATGGCTTCATACCTGGCCGTTCGAGCAGCTGCCTCCATACCGCCGACCTCGCCGACCTTAACCCGTTTGATTTCAACTAGGTCAAACCCGAGTGACTCAAGTTCTGCTTTGGTGTTCTCTGCTACCGCTGCGGTTTCAGGCTGAATTCCGTGATCGACAATCACCGCACCGATTTTCAAATTGAGCTTTGGCCCCTCGAATGCGAGAGCCGCCGCGAGCGCCATGGAGTCTGGCCCACCCGAGCAAGCCACTAGGACGATTTCCTGGGCGGAGGCTCCATGATTCACCAAAGCGGAGCGAACGAGTCTTCTAACTTCGGACACCGCCGGGGTTAGTTTTGAACGCTTAGGCATCTGACTCTTTCGATAGACTCTTTGGCATCAAGCCTATTTAGGAGAACCATGGGTTACGAAGTAGTTATCGAAATTCCTCGCGGAAGTCGCAACAAGTATGAAGTCGACCACGAAACCGGTCGAGTGCACTTAGACCGAGTTTTGTTCACCCCGTTCGTGTATCCAGTTGACTACGGTTACTTCGACAAGACCCTCGGTGGCGATGGCGACCCTCTAGACGCTTTGGTTCTGCTTGAATTCCCTGTCTTCCCAGGCGTCGTCGTAGATGTTCGTCCGGTAGCGGTGCTTCCAATGGAAGACGACGGCGGTATCGACGAGAAGTTGGTTTGTGTTCCTGCCAAGGACCCTCGCTGGGCCCACATCCAAGACCTCGACGACATTCCGGTTCAGACCAAGAACGAAATCGAGCACTTCTTTACACACTACAAAGACCTAGAGCCAGGCAAGTGGGTAAAGGTTGGTCAGTGGGCTGGCAAGGATGCTGCCGAGAAGCTAATCAAAGAAGCTCAGGAACGCTACGTTCACTAAGCACTAGGACGAGCCGCGTATGGGAATAGCTCTCCCCAGCGCATTGGCACTTCACGCACCAAAGCACCAGGACGAGGTGCTTCGATCATCTTGTTGTTTCCGCTGTAAATAGCGATGTGATATTTGTCGCCGTCGAAGGCGCCTGACCTCGTGTAGAAAATTAGGTCGCCTGGTTGGCGGTCTCGCATTGGCACAAGTTGCTTACGTTGAGCGGCCAAGCGGAATTGAGCTACAACCGAGTGCCAGCTGATGTAAATGCCGGCGGCCTTTTGGTAGGTGGTCATTGTGAGACCTGAACAGTCCCAACGCGACATACCGGCGGCTCCAAAGATGTAAGTCTCGCCAATTTGCGCTCTGGCAAACTTCAGCACCTTTTCGACCACGACTGGGTCGGCGTCTTGAACAGTGTAGAGAGCCGGGGCAGTTAAGACGCTTCCGGAGTTTCCGGAGTTCTGTCTGGCCTCAGCGGCCAACCCTTCCGCACGCCGGCGTTCAAGGTCAGCGCTGGTTCTTTGTAGAGAGGCCAGTTGATTGTAGAAAGTTGTCTGCGCGGCTTTATTCTCAGCGATTTTTGCCGCCAAGGCGCTGGCCGCCGAAGTAGCACTGTCGTATGCCTCTTTGGCTTCTTTCGCCTTTTCCGCCAACTCGATCTTGGCTACGTTAAGTTGATCCGTGACCGATTGGGCATACCGCTGTTTTTCCACAGCCTTGCGATAAGTGGTGTCGTTTTGCGTGGCAAGACGATCTCGGGCTCCAAGTTGGTAAAGCAGGTTGTCAGCCTGCCCCGCGTTCAAGAAAAGCGAGACTCCGGTTCCGGCCGAGCCGTTTCGGTACATCTGCGAGGCGATTTGGGCGAGCCTTGCCTTGGCTTCGTTGGCTTGAGCGGTTGCAACGTCCGCTTGACCCTGAAGGGTAGCCACCTTTGCCGAAATCTGTTTTAGTGCTTCTCTGGCGATGTTGTACTGCTCACCCAATTGCAAAGCCTTGTCGGACAAGGCGTCTTCTTCTTTGAGTTGCTCGGCAATGATCACGTTGAAGCGAGCAATCAGAGCTTTCTTTTTAGCCACATTTCTTTTGGCCGCATTGACCTCAGCCCAGGTCGGATAACTTGGGACCGCCGAGGCTGGCCCAACGACGGCGCCCGTTGCCACCAACGCTGAAACCAGCATTGACACCCCAAAAATACGCAGGATTCGGCTCGAAAACTTCATCTTCCAAAACTAACACCGACTTTGGAATGCGTCCCTGAAGATAACCTGAGAATCGCGGGGTTGCGAAGTGAGCAAACCTGAAGTAATCTTGACCCTTGGTGCTATCAAGTATCAAGCTTTGTAGGCCCCATCGTTTAGAGGCCTAGGACACCGCCCTTTCACGGCGGCAGCACGGGTTCGAATCCCGTTGGGGTCACCACAAAGCCTGATTCGAGTGGCAACATCTGGTCCTGTAGCGCAGTTGGTTAGCGCGCCGCCCTGTCACGGCGGAGGTCGCGGGTTCAAGTCCCGTCAGGATCGCTAGGTCGTTGAAAAACTGCCTTTGGCTCTGTAGCTCAGTTGGTAGAGCGAACGACTGAAAATCGTTAGGTCACCGGATCGATGCCGGTCGGAGCCACCAAAAATCCCGGATCTCACGACTCGGGATTTTTGCTTTAACTCTGGTTCTAGGGAGACCGACTTGATTGCAATCGTGCTTGGTTTTGCCACCTCAGTCGTCTACGGTTTCGCGGACTTCTTCGGGGCTATTGCGGCCAAGAAGATAAATGCGCTCACTGTTACTTTGGTGGCCGGGCTCAGCGGGTTGGTTTTCCTTTTTTCGATGACCCCCTTCTTTGGTCTGCCTTTGGACTCAACTGCAATTTTTTGGGGGATACTCTCTGGAGTTTTTTCAGCTCTAGCGATTTCGCTTCTTTATGCCTCGCTGGCTATCGGTCCGATATCGATCCTTTCACCTCTGGGGGCAATAGTTTCTGCGCTCATACCAATGGGCTTCGGGGTATTTATAGTCGGTGAAAGTTTCTCCCAGTTTGGATTTCTGGCTCTGGCCGGAATTCTGATTGCGGTGGGATTAGTGGGGTTTTCACCCGGAGCAGATGTTCGGCTGCCAAGCCTCAAGGGGCTACTTCTCGCTATCGGTGCTGGAGCCTCAATTGGTTTGGTTCTGATTTTTCTCGATCAAACTCCGAGCGATTCCGGGCTCACTCCAATTGTTTTTCTAAGGGCATTCAGCGCTCTCACAATCGGAGTCATCTTGCTGGCAAGTCTCGGGTTTTCAAAACGGGCGATTCAAACCACGCCTAACCCGAGGCTCTGGCTGGCGGCTGGGCTGGCTGGAATTCTGGATTCGACCGCGAACATCCTGTTCCTAAATGCAATCAGGCTCGGGGAACTTTCTGCAGTTGCCGTTCTTACTGCGCTATACCCGCTGGGAACGATTATTTTGGCTCGGGTTTTTCTGAAGGAGAAAATCGCGAAACTACAACTGGCGGGAGTGCTGCTAGCACTTTCTTGCAGCGCTCTCCTCGCCAGTGGTATTTAGTGGGCTACTTGCCGCAGTTACAACCGCCGCAGTTACAGCCATCTTGGAGCTTCAACATTTGCGCCTCCTTTCACAACTTCTGCTTTCAGCATACGCCTCGGGGCTAGACTCGCAATAGATTTCTCCTCCAACCCCCCTAAGGAAAAATGACCACAACACGCAACCGTTGGATCGGCCTTGTATTTATTTCAATGGCAATCTCCCTGGTAATTATTGATGGCACTATCGTCAACACCATCTTCCCGAGCGTTATCGAGGCGCTGAAGCTCACATCAACCGAAGTCCAGTGGGTTCAGGAGAGTTACGTCTTGGTTTTCGCGTCCCTCCTTCTAGTGTGGGGCTCGCTGGCCGACCGCTTCGGACGTAAGCGCATCCTTCTGATTGGTGTGGCAATTTTCATCGCGAGCTCGGTCTGGGCGGGTCTTTCCGAAGACGCCACAACGATGATTGCGGCCCGTGTTGTTCAAGGCATCGGTGGCTCAATGGTTCTGCCAACCACTCTCTCGCTCGTGAACGCTAACTTCCAGGGCAAAGAGCGCGGCATTGCTTTTGCCGTTTGGGGAGCAACCATCGGAGGAATGGTTGCAATCGGACCAGTGCTCGGTGGATGGTTTGCCACATCGTTCGGAGACGAGGGTTGGCGCCTGGCCTTCAACATCAACTTGCCAATTGGTCTAATCGTCATGGCAGGTCTAATTTATTGGGTAGCTGAATCCAAGCAGACCCAGCGAGCGGGTGGGCTGGACTTCGTGGGGGCAGCAATCTCCGTCATCATGTTCCTGACCCTGGTGTTCGGCCTAATTGAAGGCCGCGTTTACGGTTGGTGGGAACAAACGACCACCCCTTTCGTCATCGGTAACTTCGCCTGGCCAACCGACACCATTTCTGTAATTCCGGTGTCACTTGGCATATTTGTGATCGCGGCATTCGCCTTCTACTTCTGGGAAAGACACCTTGAAAAAGCTGGGAAAAATGTTCTCCTGGATCTAAACCTTTTCCGTATTTCCAGTTTCAGGAATGGCTCGATTGCCGCACTAATCATTTCGATGGGTGAGTTCGGTCTGCTTTTTGCTATTCCCCTTTGGCTCCAAAGTGTTCTCGGCTTGGCACCAATTGAATCCGGTTTGGTTCTACTGTTCCTCGCCGGTGGCGCGTTCCTCGCATCAGGCGTTGGTGGAGCATTGAGCGGAAAAATTCCGGCCGCAACAGTCGTGCGTTTAGGTGTCGGACTAGAGATGGTCGCCGTGGTCAGCGTGGCGGTTTTTGCCAACGTTGAAACCGGTTGGATCTCGATTGCCCCAAGCCTTCTGATTTATGGAATCGGTGTTGGTCTGGCAACGGCTCAACTCACCGGCGTAA
>JBIKJD010000044.1:0-8141 GCA_044361205.1 Rhodoluna sp. | reverse complement strand
CTGGCGTGAAGTTTTTGAGTAGAGATGCCAACTTCTGCTCCGAAACCAAACTCTCCTCCGTCGGTGAATCTGGTCGAGGCGTTCACAATCACGGCAGCCGAATCTACCTCTGCGAGGAAACGTTCGGCGTTTGCTGTGTTTTCAGTGATGATCGATTCGGTGTGATGAGTTGAGTAGCGATTGATGTGGTCGATTGCTTCATCGAGGTTCTTGACTACCTTGACCGAAAGTTCCTGAGCGAGATATTCGGTCGACCAGTCGGCTTCGACCGCTGGGATTACCGTAGGCTCAATGGCGGCTACTGCTTCGTCGCCGTGAAGGATGACGTTCTTTTCGCTTAGCTTGGCGAAAATCTTTGGCAGTAAGGTCTTCGCAACAGACTCGTGAACCAGCAAAGTTTCGAGCGAGTTACAGACGCTAACTCTCTGGGTTTTTGAGTTGAAGACAATTTCGACCGCCCAGTCTTCTCTGGCAGATTCGTCTAGGAAGATGTGAGTGACTCCGGCGCCGGTTTCGATGACTGGAACCTTGGATTCCTCGATGACGGTTTGGATTAGGTTGGCTGACCCTCTAGGGATAAGCACGTCGATGAGTCCGCGGGCATGCATCATTGCGGTTGCGCCATCGCGCCCGAAGTCGTCGACGGTTTGAACGGAGTCTCTAGGAAGACCCGATTGCTCTAGAGCGTCTTGGAGAAGTTTCACCAGTTCTCGGTTGGTGTTTTCAGCAGCCGTTCCACCGCGCAAAACAATGGCGTTACCGGTCTTGATGGCAAGTGAACTTAGGTCAATGGTTACGTTTGGGCGGGCTTCGTAGATCGCTCCGATGACTCCAAACGGAACACGAATTTCAGAAAGCTTCAGGCCATTCGGTAGCGTGCTGGAACGAACTACTTCCCCGACCGGATCGTTGAGGGTGATGATCTGAGAAACCGCCGATGAAAGTGCCATGATGCGTTCTTGATTTAGCATGAGTCGGTCCAGAAGGCCGTCCCCGATTTCTTTTTCGATGCCGCGTTCGATGTCTTTGCGGTTAGCCACGATGATTTCATCGGCTCGCACCTTTAGAAGGTCAGAAATTGCTTGCAGCGCGCGGTTCTTTTGATCAGTGCTGGCCACGCCCATGGCGGTGTAGGAACCTTTGGCTAGGCGAATCAGATCGAGTGCGGTCATGAGCAAAGCCTAACTTTCCTCTTGCTCAAACCAGGTGCCAACGCGTCCGCCGGCAAGCGCCTCTGCCACCTTGTGGGTGTCGGTTAAAAGCACAGGAATCCCGTGGCGGTTGGTAAGTTTGGCGGCAAGCACCTTGGTTTTTGCTCCACCGGTGCCGTAACCGGTTGAGGTGTCACCGATTTGAATGCCCTCGAGATTGTCTTCGAAGGTGACCCACTCGATTCGTTGAGCACCCTCCAACTTTGGTGGTCGGTCGTAAAGGGCATCGATGTCTGAGAGCAAAATAAGAACGTCGGCGTCTAGAAGGATGGCCACCTGAGCGGCAAGGTTATCGTTATCGCCGAATCGAATTTCGGTTGTTGCCACGGTGTCATTCTCGTTGACGATTGGAAGAACTCGAAGTTCGAGTAAACGTTCCATGGCACGCTTAGCGTTAGCTTTAGTTTCTTCCCCAACTAGGTCGGCAGCGGTGAAAAGTACTTGACCGGCCACAATCTTTGATTTCTCGAGCGCGGCTTGATAGCGGGCAATCAGGCGGCTTTGACCAACCGAAGCCAGAGCCTGGCTGGTGGCTAGATCCTCAGGCTTGGATTCAAGCTTGAGTAGCGGCATTCCAGTTGCGATTGCACCGGATGAAACTAGGACGACTTCTGCTCCGCGTCCGTGCGCAGCGGCCAAGGCGTCTACTAGTGTTTCCAATTGAGCGGCGTTGTCACCACTAATCGAAGACGAACCAACCTTCACCACGATTCGTTTCGCGGTAGGGATTTCGCGGGCGTCGTTGATGGCCATTATTCGTCCTTGGAAATCTCTCGGTCAACACTCCACTTGCCGGCTCTGCGTTCCTTTTCGAACTCATCGCGCAAGGCGGCACGTTGATCCATCATCTCTTGATATTCTTCACGACGTTCCTTGGTGGTGCGTCGATCGCGTTGATCGATGCGGGCGTCGGTGCCTCGAGGGCCGGAAATAAGTTCGGCAGCTGCGTTGATGGTTGGCTCCCAGTCGAAGATGACGCCTCGCCCTGGGCCGATCACAACGGTGTCGCCGGCAATCGCACCAGCGCGGAATAGCTCATCTTCCAGTCCAATTTTGGCTAGTCGGTCGCCAAGGTAACCAACGGCTTCTTCGTTTCCGAACATGGTTTGAGCAACCCAACGCTCTGGCTTTGCGCCAAGCACACGGTAAACGATCTGGTCGTTCCACTGCTCTTGAGTAACGGTGAATTCCTTTTCGTCGCGGGTTCGTGCGTTCATCAGCTGAACCTTCTGGCGCTTTGGCGCGATGGCTGCTAGCTCCTTGCGGTGGTCTTCGACCAGCTGAGCCAGTGCGAAGTTAAGTTCTTTCAAACCCTCACGGCTGGCAGCAGAAACTTCGAACACTCGGTAGCCGCGAGCCTCTAGTTCTGGCTTCACGAAGTCTGCAAGTTCGCGGCCGTCCGGAACGTCAATCTTGTTAAGTGCAATCAACTGCGGACGCTCGGTTAGCGGAACTTGCCCTTCTGGGACCTCGTATTCGTTTAGTTCGTGAAGGATTTTGTCGAGGTCGGTGATTGGGTCACGCATTGGTTCTAGGGTCGCGCAGTCAAGCACGTGGAGCAGCGCAGCACACCGCTCAACGTGACGCAGGAATTCCAGACCGAGACCCTTACCCTTGCTGGCGCCTTCGATTAGTCCTGGCACATCGGCGATTGTGTAACGGGTGTCACCACCCTGAACTACACCGAGGTTTGGGTGCAGCGTGGTGAACGGGTAGTCGGCAATCTTCGGACGAGCGGCCGACATTGCAGCGATCAGGCTCGACTTACCGGCACTTGGGTAACCAACTAGAGCAACATCGGCAACGGTCTTGAGTTCGAGGATTACCTCGCCAGACCAGCCAGGAACTCCAAGCAGAGCAAAACCAGGAGCCTTGCGCTTGAGACTCGAAATGGCTGCGTTACCTAGGCCACCCTGGCCGCCTTCGGCAACAAGCAGGGTCATGCCCTCTTCGTCTAGGTCGGCAATCAGTTTGCCCTTGGCATCCTTGACGACGGTTCCAACTGGAACTGGCAGAACAATGTCCTTGCCATGAGCTCCATTACGAAAATCTCCCGCGCCATCGGCGCCGTCGCCACCCTGCTGGTGTGGGCGGAAGTGGTATTCGAGAAGCGTTGTGACCGAAGGGTCGGCAATGAGCGAGATGGAACCACCGTTACCGCCATCGGCACCATCTGGGCCGGCTAGTGGCTTGAATTTTTCACGCTTGATGGAAACACAACCATCGCCACCGTTTCCAGCGCGAAGTTGAAGGGTTACCTGATCAACGAACTGAATCATGTTTCCCTTTCCTCTTCTAAAAAATAAGAAGGCGAGCCGATTGGCTCGCCTTCCAAAGTTTGGTCTGTGGGCTAAGCCGCAACGATGTTGACGACTCGGCGGCCACCCTTAACACCGAACTCAACTGCACCTGCAGAAAGAGCGAACAGTGTGTCGTCCTTGCCGCGGCCAACGTTGACGCCCGGGTGGAAGTGGGTTCCACGCTGACGAACAATGATTTCACCTGCGTTTACAACCTGACCTGCGTAACGCTTTACGCCTAGGCGCTGAGCGTTTGAGTCGCGGCCGTTACGGGTCGAGCTAACACCTTTTTTGGAAGCCATTTTTGCTCAGTCCTTACTTGATCTCGGTGACCTGAACACGAGTCAGGTCCTGACGGTGACCCTGACGAGTCTTGTAACCGGTCTTGTTCTTGTACTTCTGGATGATGATCTTTGGACCACGTAGGTCGCCAAGAACCTTGGCGGAAACCTTTACCTTGGCTAGTGCCGCAGCGTCGGTGGTTACCTTCTCGCCGTCAACAAGTAGTAGTGCAGGAAGGGTGATGGTCTCACCTTCCGCTGACTTCAGACGGTCAAGGGTCACGATGGTGCCAACCGACACCTTCTCCTGGCGAGCGCCAGAGCGAACAACTGCGTAAACCACGGTTTTACCTTTTTCTTGAAAGATTTGAGCTTCCTCGCGAATACACAGCGAGTAACTATCCAACTTTACAGCCTTTTTGGCTATCTAGTCAAACAGGATTACTCGCTTTTTTCGGATTCAGTTTCTGCTTTTGGTGTAACTATTCCGCCCGAGGTCACTCGCTTGGACTTTTTCTTGGTTGAACCTGGCTCTGACGCTGCTGGAAGTGCATCCAACACCGCGTCTAGAGTCTTGTCTTCAACCGGTGCTGCAACGTCGTGGTCACCCAACGTGCTGGCGGCAATTTGCGCTACCAGGCTGTTGATCTGAACTGCGCTTTCAGCGGTAACCACCTTGGCGACTTCTTGCTTTGGCGGCTGGTTCTTGTTCTTTTTGCCACGGCCACTGTTTCCGCCGCTGTTGCCAGCTTCCTTCGGACTCTGCTCGCTGGAACGGTTGCCGGCTCGCATGTGTGGTTCGTGATGAACCACGACGCCACGTCCGGCGCACATTTCACAAGCCTCAGAGAAGGTCTCCAAAAGTCCAATTCCAAGCTTCTTGCGGGTCATTTGAACCAGTCCGAGCGAGGTAACCTCGGCCACCTGGTGCTTGGTGCGGTCGCGGCTCAGGCATTCCATAAGTCGTCTTTGAACGAGGTCGCGGTTGTTCTCAAGAACCATGTCGATGAAGTCGATGACGATGATTCCACCGATGTCGCGAAGCCTTAGCTGGCGAACCACTTCCTCGGCCGCTTCAAGGTTGTTCTTGGTTACGGTCTCTTCAAGGTTTCCACCCGAGCCAACAAACTTGCCGGTGTTTACGTCGACGACGGTCATAGCTTCGGTTCGGTCAATGACTAGCGACCCGCCGGAAGGCAAATAGACCTTGCGTTCCAGCGCCTTGTAAATCTGCTCACCGATTCGGTACTCGTCGAATATGTCGTTCTTGCCGGTGTAGTTCTCAACGCGCTCTTGAAGGTCCGGTGCCACGGCAGCCAGGTAACCTTCGATGGCTTGGCGTGCGTCGTCGCCGGAGATAACCAACTTCTGGAAGTCTTCGTTGAAAACATCGCGAATGATCTTGATTAGAAGATCTGGTTCGCTGTGAAGAAGTAGCGGAGCCTGTGACTTTGCAACCTTCTTCTGGATTTCTTCCCACTGCTTCTGCAGACGCTTTACATCCAAAGTCAGCTGTTCCTCGGTAGCGCCTTCGGCTGCCGTGCGAACAATCACGCCAGCATCTTCCGGAAGTACTTCCTTCAAGATTCGCTTTAGACGGGTGCGCTCGGTTTCCGGAAGCTTGCGAGAGATTCCGTTCATGCTGCCGTTTGGCACATAAACCAGGTAGCGACCAGGAAGTGAAACAGCAGAGGTGAGCCTGGCACCCTTCTGCCCAACCGGATCCTTGGTGACCTGAACTAGGACGGTGTCGCCAGACTTCAGTGCTAGCTCGATGCGTCGTGGTTGGTTTCCGGTCTCGGCCAACTCCCAGTCGACTTCACCCGAGTAAAGAACTGCGTTACGCCCGCGACCGATGTCAACGAAGGCAGCTTCCATGCTCGGCAAGACGTTCTGAACCTTACCCAGGTATACGTTTCCGATAAGCGAAGCCTCGGAAGACTTGGCCACATAGTGTTCAACCAAAACCTTGTCTTCGAGAACACCGATCTGGATCTTGCCGTCTTTGGAACGAACCACCATGGTGCGGTCAACTGCTTCACGACGAGCAAGGAATTCGCTCTCGGTTACGGTGTTACGACGACGACCGGCATCGCGTCCATCGCGGCGACGCTGCTTTTTAGCTTCTAGGCGGGTTGATCCGCGAACCTTTTGAGGCTCGTTGCTTGGCTCTTTTGGCTCACGAGGTGTGCGAACCTTTACCACTGCGTTTGGCGCAACTTCACCTGGCACATCTTCACCAGAACGACGACGAGTGCGGCGTCGAAGGTGGCTGTCGTCTCCCGACTTTTCCTCTACCGGCTTGTTGCGGCGAGGGTCAATTACAGGAGTAGGAAGATCCGGCGCCATGAACACCAGCGAGGTTGCGGCTGGTGCCACGGTCTCGGTTGCCTTAGCCTTAGAAGTTTTTGCAGTTGCCTTAGCCTTTGGCTTTGACGCGATCGACTCTTCAACTGTTTCTTTTGGTTTCCGGCTGCGGGTTGGCTTCTTTACTTCCGGCGCAACAACTTCAACAGAAGTTTCTTCAGGATTAACTTTTTTTCTCGCCATTTTGGCTCTCCATGCTGCCTTAGCTTTGGGCCACACTCACCAAAATCTAAAGCTAAATCTCTTACGATCAACCATTTGGTCAACCAAACTTGTTACTCGAATTCTGCCTCGGCTGCCTGCTTGGGTCTTACGCTGTCATTGGTTAGTTCGAAATTCTTTAGTCAATCGCGCGTGGAGCGATTTCAAGACTCCTTCAAGTATTACATGGTGGGATACTTATTTGGTGAGCAACATTAGAAAGAGCGACGTTTTCGTCGATAGCCCAAGCAACCGTTTTGCTTGGGGTTCCATCATTATGGGGCTAGTCGGATGGCTGGCAGCTTTTTTTCTTACGCTTGAGCGCCTTCATGTCGCGGCTAACCCAGACGCTGTGCTCAGTTGCGATCTAAGTCTTTTCGTGTCGTGTAAGTCAGTGATGCTCACCGAACAAGCCCGTTTATTTGGCTTCCCCAATCCCCTAATTGGAATCGCCGCATTCATGGCCCCAATCATCGTTGGGTTTGCGATTCTTGCTGGAGCTAGGTTCAAGATTTGGTTCTGGCGGCTCTACCTAGTTGGGGTAACCCTGGGTTTTGTTTTTGCATTTTGGCTCTTCACCCAGAGCACGTTCGTAATTCACGCACTATGCCTCTACTGCATGGCAGCTTGGATTGCGATCATCCCGATTTTTTGGAGAACCTTTATCTGGGCTGCCGCCGAAGGCGTGATAGATGTTCCAGTTAAATCAGTCAATTTTTTTGTGCGTGCGCAGGACAACACCTGGATCTTCACTTTTGGAACCGAGTTCCTAGCGGCGCTGACCATCGTCATCGTTTTTTGGAACGACTGGTATCGCCTGTTCGTTTAGAACCAGAGCGCTAATTCTCTAGCGGCAGATTCTTCCGAGTCGCTTCCGTGCACCAGATTCTGCTGAACCTTCAAGCCCCAGTCGCGCCCTAGGTCGCCACGAATCGTTCCAGGTGCTGCGGTAGTTGGGTCCGTGGTGCCAGCCAATGAACGGAAACCCTCAATAACACGGTTACCCTCGAGGCGAATGGCAACAACCGGGCCGGACATCATGAACTCAACCAGTGGCTCGTAAAACGGCTTACCCTCGTGCTCGGAGTAGTGCTGGGCTAACAGCTCACGATCGGCAATGACTAGTCGAAGATCCGAAACCACGTAACCCTTTTGCTCACAACGACGAATGATTTCGCCAATTAGGTTGCGCTTAACTCCGTCTGGCTTTACTAAAACTAAGGTTGCCTGACTCATTTGAATCTCCTACTTTTCTTGATTGTTTTGATTCTCTAACACTCGGTTGGCGGTGTCGATAGTTTTTCCAGCGAGCATCGCCCAAGCCCAGAGGCCCATGAAGATCATCGAGAACACTAGAAACACGTAGCCAAGCCAGTGAAAAAAGATTGTGAAGATGGAAAGCGCCAAGATAAAGACCTGAAAGCCCCAACCGAAGCCATAGCTTCCCTTCTTACCTAGGACGCCCGGCAGCGCGATTGCCACGATGCTTAGGGTCAGCCCAGTAATCCAAACGGTTGAGCCGTCGGCGACCTTGAGTCCAAACGCGGCCAACATTCCAAAGAAGATGATGAACGACTGGAAGGCGAGGGTCATGGAGCCGAGGCTTCGCTGGGCGGATCTAGTCTTCATTGTTCTCCTCCTGGAAGAATGTGAGTGCTTCGCCGACCACGCTGAGTGAACCGGTTATGACGATTGCCTCAAGGTTTTTGGCGGTTGCAAGTTCGCGAGCGTCTTGGATCGCCTTGGCTACTCCCCCGGAAACAGTAACGTTATCGCCCCAG
>JBIKJD010000043.1:0-8425 GCA_044361205.1 Rhodoluna sp. | reverse complement strand
CACCGATCCGCTTTCACCCGGAACCTTAAAACCGGTGAATGCTTTAGTGAAAAACTACGGAATTCGACTTTCTACATCCTCCTACCTAAAGGGACTGAAGTGGTTGCCGGAAGGTTTGCGTGAGGTGATTGCGATTCACACTTTGAATGCCGGAATTGCGCCTGAGCGTACTCTTGCTCTCTATGCCACGATGCCAGCAGTTATGGCTCGCGAGGGCATCTCGGTGCCAAAGGGTGGCGTCTATGAAATCGCTTTGGCCCTAGGCCGTCTGGCTGTTGAGGCCGGGGCAAAAATACTCACGAACACGCAAGTAACTTCCGTGAAGCGTGGTTTGGTTACCACTGCTGAAGGTGAGTTCAAGGCTGACGTGATTATTGGAGCAACCGATGCTCAGGTGCTCTCAAGGTTGTTGGGTAGGCGAGCCCGGCCCAAAAAGCGAGTTTCCTGCTCAGGAGTTGCAGTATTCGTAACTCTCAAGAAACCACTTCCAGAGCACGTGGTCACCCACTCGGTAATCATGCCGAGTAAGCCGGAAGAACTTCATGCTTCGCTAGATGCTACCGAGATCCCTTCAGAGACCATGGCTTTCTTGAACTACTACAAGCCTGGTCACATTTACCCGAACGCTAAAGCGACCGCAGCGATTCTGCTCACTGCCCCCGCCAATGGAGAGAAGTTTTCCATCGATGACCCTTTCGTCTCCCGCGAGCTCGAAAGAATCAGCCGCCTGATCGGGTTGGAATTCAACATCTCAGAACTTATCGAGGATTACAAAATTCTTGACCCTTCTTACTTTTCGGAATTTGGTGCCGATGGCGGTTCGCTCTACGGCAGCACCCGCCCGATCTGGCAGGGTGGTCCTTTCCACTTCCCGGCTTATTCGTCGTTGTTCAGACCTTGGCTGTGGAGGGTTGGCGCATCAGTCCACCCCGGTGGTGGAGTTCCTGCGGTACTCGGTGGCGCAATGAGTTCAGTGGCGAGACTGCTCACGATAATCGGGAAACAAAAGTGATTGGGCTAAGAGTTTTCTCGCGAATGCTTTTGGGAGCCGCTCTGGTGTTCGCTGGAATCGGTCACCTCAGCTTTAGTCGAGCAGAATTTCAGGCTCAGGTTCCTAGTTGGCTGCCGGTGGATCCAGACTTGGTTGTCATTCTTTCGGGGTTGGTTGAGATAGCTCTGGGTTTGGCGCTGATATTTCTTGGTCGTTACAAGAAGTACGTCGGCCTTGCTACCGCCCTGTTTTTCGTTGCAATTTTTCCAGGAAACATCTCGCAGTTTCTCACTGAGACCGATGCTTTTGGATTGAACTCAAATGAGGCAAGGTTGACTCGCCTGTTCTTCCAGCCCCTGCTAGTGCTTTGGGCGCTCTATGCGGGAGATGTGTTTAGAGGTTTTTCTCGGACCAAATGACGATTGCGTCGTAGTGGTACTTTCCCAAGCCCGGTGCCTGACTCTCGTAGGTGTCACGGTAGGCAGTGGGCAAAATGTAGCTCATCGCCAAACTCTGATAGGCCTCTTTGGTGGGACTCCAAAACTTGGAGCAAAATTCGTAGTGCTTTCGCACCAACTCTTGAACGCTGTCGCTGGCTGGGTCAAGGCCCTCGCTTAGAGCTTCAACGAAACCCTTTGTGATTTCACTGAACTCTAAGGTGAACTGGTTATTCTCGGCTTGAGTGTATTTGTTTTGGTACTGTCCGCCGTGCATGCCTAGCGAGTCGAACTGGCTCATTCCCCCCTGACCTCTTTCAGAGCCAATGGCATTCCAGAGGTGGCGGGCCGTTCCTCGATTTGCTCAAGCCAAACGATGATGCGTTCGGCGTTGCTCCACTTGGGGTGGCAGCTGGTAAGCGTTAGGTATTTTCCACCGGGTACCGCTGAATCCATGCCCTCTGGCACTCGATCAATCACGCCGACGTCGGTGGGCTTGACGATTTTGGTCTGACGATAGATGTAGGTGAACCATGAGTCGTTAGTTTCGACATAGATTCGGTCACCCTCTCGGAGCTGATCGATGTCCGAAAAAGGAGCTCCATGACTGGTGCGGTGCGCGGCGACTGCAAAGTTTCCAACTTCACCGGGCCATTGGGTGCGTAGGTAATGACCAACCCCCACGGTGTTGAGAGTTACCTTCTGCAAAGTTCCTTGGCCTAGCAGTCGAACATAGTCGTTTCCAAACCTTGGAATGTAAATCTTTCCAAAGACTTTCCCTTGAGCCAGCTTGTTTGATGGTTGTTCGAAGGCATATTCTTTTTCCGCCACTTCTGACGAATTTGCTTCGTATTGGTTCGCCTCTGACTGTTGCTTGCTTCCGACTACCGGGTCATTGATGTAAACCTGCCAAACCACAAAAAGCAAGAGAATTGCACCTGCGGTGATCATGAGTTCACCGATGATTTGAAGCGGCTTCGGTTTGACTATTCCAACATGTCTAGACATCGAGGGCGGGGTCCTCGGGAATCAGGGAATCCACAAAGGGGAAAACCAAGAAAAATAGGAGACTCACGAAGCCTGCCAAGAGCAAAGTCATTTGCAAAGCCTTGGCCAGACGCCCGCCCGGCAGCAATCGAAACAAAACTGAATACAACTTAACCTCTGCTATTGAAAATCACTTAGATGAATCTAGAATGTTCGTCTAGACGAATATTCTAAACATTCTGCATTTTTGGGGTAAATACCCTTTAAATCTGAGTCTACAAACGGGAACAATGCGTAAATACCTCTTTAAAGGTACCGCAAGGGGAATACGAAAAGCCCTTGCGGGACTCGCTGTCGCCATGTTTGCTGCCCTTTCAATTGGCTTCGGCAGCCCAGCTTCAGCAGCTGTCTCTTACGGCGTAGTAGCCGATGTTTACACCTATTCGGGATCAACTGTCCGGCCACTTCAAGTCCCGTTTCCCATGAACGATACAAACTTCTCAGCAACCGCTTCAGCACAATACTCCTTTTGCAAAACCATCACTCTAAGCACAATTGATTTCAACGGCGGTTCGTTTTCTGGATGCGGGGCTGACAGGCTTTTAGTTCGATACCGCGGATATATCTACTCACCCACTGCGCAAACGCTTTACTTCCGCGGATCATCAGATGATGGTTTCTGGGCCAAGGTTGGCAACACATTAGTAGTCGATAACTGGCGACTACAGGGTTGCTCACCAAGTGGCACTGGAACTGGAGTGAGTTTCGCTGCTGGCGAATTCAAGGTACTCGATGCCTGGTTCTTCGAACACAGTGGCGGCGAGTGCTCGAAGTTGCACTACTCCACGAACCCGAGCTACTCGAATGAACAAATCGTTCCTGACACCATGTTGACCACCACCAACTACATGGAAGCCACGTTTACCAACACCTCGATTCAAAGAGACGTGGTGCTAGGTACAGCAGTTTCCACCGCTGTCGAGGCTATTGCAACTGGAACTATTTCATACACAATCCAAAGTGGATCTCCACCTTCCGGTCTTTCAATTAATTCGGCAACCGGAATCATTAGTGGAACCCCAACCGTTGCGGGCGCCTACACCTTCAAGGTGAAAGCAACCGCCAACGACGGCGGAAACATCTCTCAAGACATAACGCCTGATCTCACAATGAGAGTAGGGTCAGCCACTGGCTTGACCCAAGATCTAACCGTGACCGGTGGCTGGATCGGACAGCCAATTAGTGACCGGGCAATTTTCAGCGGTTACCCATCGCCTAGCGTCGAGGTCGGTACTGGAAGTTTGCCGCCTGGGGTTGCTGTGTCTGCAAACGGAACACTTTCCGGGAGCCCAACTGCTAGCGGAAACTTTACGTTCACCCTAAAAGCAACAAACTTTGCCGACCCAACCGGAACCAGCACGGCTAGTAGAACGATTTTTGTCGAACCGAAACCTACTTTCACCGCAGACGCTGGCTACGCTAGAACTCTCGATTTGGGTGACGTTTACACGGCTTTCACCCCAACCACTACCGGGCGAAACGTTAACTTCTCCTTAGAACCTGGAACTTCCCTGCCGGCAGGTCTTAGTCTTTCGGCTGCCAATGGGCGCATTAGCGGCACTCCAACAGTCTCTGGGAGTTTTACCTTCAAAGTGCAGGCCACCAACCTGAGTGGAACCACACTCTCGAGAAGTTCGGTTATCACAATCTTGCAAGCGCCGCGCTTCACAAGGACTTCATCCCCGGTTAACGCCGCTAAGGATTCCTCCTTTAGCTATGACTTTGACGCCTCTGGATTCCCAAACCCAACCTTCTCGGTTGTTGACTCGACGCTACCTCCGGGCCTGACCCTGAACCCAACAACTGGCGTGCTCAGTGGAACCCCAAATCAAAACGGGGAATTCGAATTCACCATTCGAGCCAGCAATGCCGGTGGCAGTGTTGAAATCGAAAAGACACTTAAGGTCACCCAAGCGCCACTTGGAGTTGACTCAACCCTTTTAACTAGAACTGTTACAGGCGCTAGCTACAACGATGGCGTGACCTATCAGTCGTTTCCTGCTCCCACTTACAGAATCGCTGAAGGCGTTCTACCGCCAGGTCTTCGACTAAATAGTTCCACTGGAGCACTGGTTGGAAACCCAAGCCTCGGTGGCATTTTCAACTTCAAAATTGGTGTTACCAACGGAACCGAATCAGTAACCACCGGAAACTTTGCGATTGAAGTTTCTCAACCACCAACTAAAAACGATGACGTCATCTTGAGTGAGACTCTCATCGGTACCGCTTACAGCGACTCAATTTCGGTGAACGCATTCCCGACAGCCGTTTTCTCTCTGTCCTCAGGTGCGCTCCCAGCTGGAATCACCTTGAATCCAACAACGGGAGAGCTGATTGGAACGCCTACTAGCTCAGGACTTTTCGCTTTTGGTATCGCCGCTCGAAACTCACTGGGAACCTTGATTTATCCTTTGAGTCTCGCCGTTCAAGAGGCACCGAAGGATATAAAGGTTGAGGTTCCAAAGTCGGCAAATGTTGGCGATCCATTCCAAGGCTTAGTTACTGCCGGCGGCTATCCGGCTCCAACTTTCCAAGTTTCTGGAGGAGCACTCCCCGACGGTGTGACTCTAAATCCCACGACCGGCGAAATCTCTGGCGCGGTCGCAAATGGCGGTAAGTTCAGTTTCACAATCACCGCCACTAACACAGCTGGAACACAAGCTGCCAATCCCGTTTCTTTAGAAGTCGTAGGGGTGAAGACCGACATTGCTGTTGAAGCGGCCATTGGTGACGTGATCACAGGTAAGTCGGTTGGTATCGCCGGAGAAGGTCTCAAGCCAAATGCTCCCTATGAGGTGATTCTGCGTTCAACTCCTCAAACCCTTGCCGATGGAAACACTTCAGCCAAGGGAGCTGTAACCAAGGATGTCAAAATCCCGGGAGGCCTTGAACCGGGTTGGCACTCAATCACCCTAGAGACCTTGAACGCCGATGGTTCCAAGTTCGAAAAGGCGATCTATTTTCAGGTAACCGAGACCCTGTTGCTGGAAGAGATTTCCGAAGAGGAACCCTCTGCAGCTCAGCGTGAAGAGGCTCTCATCAACGATCCTGAGTTTTATGCCCGCATGGGTCTCGACCCTGCTGCCACCGTTTCTCCTGCGGCCGTTGCCGAGCAGGTTGAACAGGTCACATCGGTAGTTGCGTCGGTAGCCTTAGTTTCTGCTGCGGCCGCTGGAGCTGCCGCTGCTGCCTCGGCGGCCGGTGGCGCGGCATCAAGCGCTGGAGGTAGCTCTTCCAGTAGCGCTAGGGCGGCCGGCGGTGGCACAACTGGTTCCTCATCGGGTTCATCCGGTGGGTCATCTGGCGGATCTTCAGGAGGCTCAGCCGGCGGCACAGATTCAGAGGAATCAGAGGGTGGTGATTACGGCAACATTGAAGCTGAACACGACGACTTCGAGGTGGAATCTGCCGGAGTTGTCGACCGCCTTGCAATCTGGAAACTATCTGCACTGACTTTGCTCGACAAACCTCTCACGAACTGGATTGGAAAGTCCGCTCAAGTGTCACCAGTGCTCAGCCGTATTTTGAACGACGGCTCTTACCTGCGCTCGCTCTTCGGTTCGGTCATGGGCTTGGTTTATCTGTCAGCTCTTGCGCTCGGCGTAATGGCTGTTGATCCAGGCGCTGACTCGCTCGCTTCGAGCGGACGGGTTGCCGTGCTGGTTGCAATCATGGCCATCGGAACACTGGATGCCCTATTTGGCATTTTGGCAATGTCCACTTTCGTTGCCACCTCACTAGCCCTAATGCCAATCGCTGGAATTGGTGACATTAGATACCTACTCGCGATGTTCATCCTGGGGTTTGCTCCGAGCATCATGGCCACGACTTTCCGCAAGATTAGAAGACCTGCGATTGAAAACATCCACGACGCCTGGGAGCGAATCGTAGACCTAGCGTTGATTGGGTTCATATCCGTCTTAACCGTTATCAGCTTGGTCGGCTCCGTTTCGGCGTTTGCCGGAGCAACAGTTCCGCTGTCTGAAGACGTGAAGCCAATTGCTTTCGCAATCACCGCAGTTGCCTTGATCCGCGTCTTGGTTGAAGAACTGGCAGCCAAGTTCGCCCCAAATCGTTTGAACTTCCTCAACCCAACCGAGGTGCCTGGAACTTTCGAATGGCAGCCATGGGCTTCACTTGTTCTGAAAGTAACCACGCTGGTGCTAATGATCGGCGGAATGGTTGGAATGGGTTGGCACCTCTGGGTAGGAACGTTCCTGATCTTCCTACCCGGATTGATCGGCATGTTTTTCCCGAACCTACCGAGTTTTAAGTGGATTCACGAGTTCATCCCGGGTGGAATTGGCGCCCTAGCTTTCGCCACTCTCATCTCGGCTTGGAGTGGTGAGATTGTGAACTCGCTTCTCGGAAAGTCGGAGCTATACGGGCAACTTTCGTTCATTCTTATTCCACTACCGGTGATTCTGATTGCCATCATCGGAATGTTCGCGATGCAAGAAGATAAACTCTGGCAACGAACCGGCAAAAAATGGGTTTACATAGTAGGCAGCATTGCGGTGTTTGCCTTCACCGTCCACATCACCGATTTCTTGCCAACCATCCTCGGCTAGGGAATTCTTTCGCCTCAAATCGGGGTTAGTGTTGAGGTTATATCAATGGAGAAAAAATGCATCGTTTAGCACGTCTTAGCCTGGCCAACCGTTCCGTCGTTGCCCTCATCACAGTAATTGTTGTGGCCTTCGGAGCCCTGTCGCTCACCAGCTTGAAGCAGGAGCTGCTTCCATCTTTCGAAACACCACAGGCTGCGATCATCACTTCTTACCCAGGTGCATCAGCCGAGGTCGTAGATAAGCAAGTTAGCCAAAAGGTTGAGGCCCAAGTTAGAACTTTAGATGGCCTCGTCACCACTACATCTACCTCGCAGAACAACCTCTCCATTGTTCGCGTGGAGTTCGAGTACGGAACCACCTCGGCAAAGGTAAAAGAGAACCTCAATGCTGCCATTGCTGCGGTTGAAGCATCTCTGCCAGAAGAAGCCAATGCCAATGTGGTTGCCGGAAGTTTCGACTCTGTGCCAATTATTTCGATTGGTGTTTCGAGCGAAGATAACGAAAAACTCGGGCCGCTGCTCGAGGATGTTGCACCTAGCGTATTCGGTTCGATCGATGGCGTTCGCGATATCAACGTGACCGGAATGAAAACCAAGCGCATCAACTTGAAACTTGACACCGCACTTCTTACCAAGAACGGCCTAAGTCAGCAGTCGGTTTCTGCGGCTCTTCAGCAGAGCGGCTTTGTGCTTCCCGCCGGAAGCATCCGCGACAGCGAAGGAGAACTCACTCTCCAAGTCGGAACCCCCGTTGAAACTGTTGCAGCACTCAAGAAAATCGCTCTCACTCCCCCAGCCAGTGCTTACTTCAGAACGACGATGACCATGATGGGCCCGGTTACCGTTCCAGTGACCCCCAAGGTTTACACCATTGGTGAAGTTGCAAAGGTCACCTACGACTACGCGCCAGTAACCACAATTTCCCGCGTGAACGGTAAGGAAGCTCTTGCCGTTACCGTAACCAAAACCCAGGACGGCAACACCGTGACCGTCGCCAACGGCGTTGAGGAACGAATCGAAGAACTGAAGAAAGAACTCGGCGGAAACGTTGAGGTTGCCGTAATTTTCGAGCAGGGTTCATTCGTTGAAAAATCTCTAGAACAGCTAACCACTGAAGGTCTACTCGGTCTGGGCTTTGCGATTCTGATCATTCTGCTCTTCCTGTTATCGGTTCGTTCTACCCTGGTAACCGCGATTTCGATCCCAACCTCGCTCTTGATTACCTTCATCGGTCTCGGAACGCTCGATTACTCTCTAAACCTCTTGACGCTGAGTGCGCTGACGATTTCGATCGGACGTGTGGTCGACGACTCAATTGTGGTCATCGAAAACATCAACCGCCACCTGTCATATGGCGAGCCCAAAAAGAAGGCGATTCTT
>JBIKJD010000042.1:0-8431 GCA_044361205.1 Rhodoluna sp. | reverse complement strand
ACTATTCTTTAGCTTTTGAAGAAACTCGAGCCGGGGTTGTGTCCCTTGCCTGAGTTCGGAGTTTGTTTACCAGGATTGGCCGGCTTCTGCTTCGGAGAGTCCGACTCGGTAACTTCGGGAGTTCCCGCTTCGCTTGGAGCCGAGTACATCAGCTTGACCGGTGGCGCTGGTTGAGCGACTTTAACCTCGAGGTTGAACAGATATGTAATCGTCTCCTCGCGAATGCCTCCAGTCATCTGCTGGAACATGCCGTAACCCTCGCGCTGGTACTCCACCAAAGGATCACGCTGAGCCATGGCGCGGAGGCCAATGCCCTCTTTCAGGTAGTCCATCTCGTAAAGGTGTTCACGCCACTTGCGGTCGACCACCGAAAGCACCACACGTCGTTCTAGTTCTCGCATGTTGGTTTCGCCGATTTCCTCGGTGCGTCTTGCATAGGCCAAACGAGCGTCGCTGACGAGTTCGGCCACCAAGAATTTTTTGGTGAGGCGAGCTCGGGTGCCGGCCTCTGCTAGAACTTCGGAGATTTCCAAACCGACTGGGTAGATTGCTTTCAGATCTTTCCAAAGGTCTTCCAAGTTCCAGTCGCTGGCCGAATCTGAAGCGTGCTGGCCCACGACGGTTTCAATGACGTCTGCCAGGAATTTATCAATTCGGTCGGTGATGTCGTCGCCCTCGAGAATCTGTCGACGGTCGTTGTAGATTGCATCGCGCTGACGCGACATTACGTCGTCGTACTTCAAAACGTTCTTGCGAATCTCGGCGTTGCGAGCTTCAAGTTGAGACTGGGCGCTGGCAATGGCTCTTGAAACCAATTTCGACTCAATCGCCGTCTCATCGGGCATGTCGGTGCGGTTCATCATGGCTGCTGCGGCCCCCGAGTTGAAAGCTCTCATTAGATCGTCGGTGAGCGAAAGGTAGAAGCGTGATTCACCAGGGTCACCCTGACGGCCAGCACGACCACGCAACTGGTTGTCGATGCGACGTGATTCGTGGCGCTCGGTGCCTAGCACGTAAAGGCCGCCGGTAGCGATAACTTCTTCTGCTTCCTTGGCAACCTTTGACTTGATTTCCTCAAAAGTTTTGTCCCAGGCTTTTTGGTATTCCTGCGGATCTGCATCCGGGTCCATACCCTTTGAGGCTAGGGCCTCAACCGTGAGAAATTCGGCGTTACCACCGAGCATGATGTCGGTGCCTCGACCGGCCATGTTGGTGGCAACGGTTACCGCTCCCAGACGCCCTGCTTGGGCAACAATGTGAGCTTCTCGAGCGTGGTTCTTAGCATTTAGCACTTCGTGACGAACCCCGCGCTTGGCTAGAAGCTTCGAAAGGTATTCGCTCTTCTCCACCGAGTTGGTTCCAATCAGAACCGGCTGCTTGGTTTGGTGACGGGCGAAGATGTCTTCTACGACCTGAGCAAACTTGACCTCTTCGTTTTTGTAGATGAGGTCTGGTTGGTCCATGCGAACCATCGGCTTGTTGGTTGGAATCGGGATGACACCAAGCTTGTAGGTGCTCTGGAATTCCGCTGCCTCGGTCTCTGCGGTTCCGGTCATACCGGCCAACTTTGAGTAGCTGCGGAAGTAGTTCTGCAGAGTGATGGTTGCCAGAGTCTGGTTTTCAGCCTTGACCTCGACACCCTCTTTGGCTTCCACTGCCTGGTGCATGCCTTCGCTGTAACGGCGGCCGGCAAGCATACGACCGGTGTGCTCGTCGACGATCAGAACTTCACCGTTTAACACCACGTAGTCTTTGTCTTTTTTGAACAAAGCCTTGGCGCGGATGGCGTTGTTCAGGAACGAAATCAGTGGAGTGTTCTCAGACTCGTATAGGTTGTCGATACCGAGGTAGTCTTCAACCTTTTCGATACCGGGCTCGAGGATACCCACAGTGCGCTTCTTTTCGTCGACCTCGTAGTCGATGATTGGTTCGAGTTTTTCAACAATCTTGGCAAACTCTTTGAACCAGCGGTTTACATCGCCCGATGCCGGACCCGAGATGATCAGAGGTGTTCTCGCCTCGTCGATAAGTATCGAGTCGACCTCGTCGATGATTGCGAAGAAGTGTCCGCGCTGAACCAGTTCAGCCTGACTATTAGCCATATTGTCGCGAAGGTAATCGAAGCCAAATTCATTGTTGGTGCCATAGGTAATGTCGGCCTGATACTGCTCGCGACGAACCTGGGAGTCTTGACCGGAAATGATGCAGCCGGTGGTCATGCCGAGGGCGCGGAAGACTCGTCCCATCAGTTCGCTCTGGTAGCTCGCCAAGAAGTCATTAACCGTGACAATGTGAACACCGCGACCGGCGATAGCGTTTAGATAGGCCGGCAGGGTTGCCACTAGGGTCTTTCCTTCACCGGTTCGCATTTCGGCGATGTTCCCTAGGTGCAGTGCTGCTCCACCCATGATTTGAACGTCAAAGTGGCGCATACCTAGGGTTCGAGACGCAGCTTCACGGACGGCTGCGAAAGCTTCTGGCAGCAGATCATCTAGAGATTCCCCGGCAACAAAACGCTCACGCAGGGCTGCGGTCTCGCCTAGTAACTGTTCATCACTGAGAGCCTTGAAGTCTTCTTCTAGAGCGTTTACCGCTACGACGTGGTTGCGAAGCTTGCCCAAAATTCGACCTTCGCCTGCGCGAAGTAACTTACTGATCAACGATGCCAAAATGACTCCAAGTCTTACGGGACAATCTTGCTTTAATCTTACCCGTGGAGCCTTGGAAGCCGCTGAGTGCTAAGTGAGCGCAATTACCCCGTAGTTCCAACCTTTGCGACGATAAGCCACGCTCGCCTTGCCGTTGGACTCATCAACGAACAGATAAAAGTCATGACCGAGGAGTTCCATGTTGTCGATTGCCTGCTCGGCAGACATTTTTTCGGCGTGAAACTCCTTGCGGCGAATAACAACAGGTGACTCTCCGAGGTCGAGCGGTTCGGCCGCTGACTCTTTTGGATTCAAAAGACCTAAATCGGCTGGAGTGATGTCGAGGCTTGCGAATTCAGTGGCGGAAAGCTCAGACGCCCCGGGCGAACCATGGTGTCCATGGTGTGGCTTTCGACGATCATTGGCCCTGCGAAGACGCTCGGCTAACTTTCCCCAGGCTAGGTCGAAGGCGGCGAATTTGTCTTGGGCGTGTGCTTCGGCACGAATTATTTGCCCAGTGGCGAAAACGGTCAACTCCACTTGGTCTTCTGGGCCGGAATTTCTCGAGTGGTCGTGTCTAGTCACTTTGATAGCCAACTCGGTCACTCGGTGTAAAAGGTGGTCTACTTTTTCCGCACGCTCGGAAACATATTCTCGAAAGCGATCTGAGACGGTTAGGTTTTTTGCGGAAATTGTTAGTTCCATGATGTTCCTCCATCTTCAGGCGTCATTGCCTGTGTTGATAAGTTACACCCATTTGCCTCGGTTTCGGCAAACGCCAAAAAGCCGACCACTCTATGCCCAGAACTTTGAAGTGCTTTCGAGGCTGCCAGCAAGGTAGCTCCGGTGGTTACAACATCGTCAATCAGCACAACGTCTTCTGCCCCTTTGGTGGCAACCATCGACCGCAACTGGTTTTGTGAACGTTCTCTGGGTTTTAATTTGCTCTGATCCTGGGTCGTCCTGGTGCGGCTAAGCAGGTTCTGATATCGAAGCTCTGGTTGCAGAAGATAAAGCTCCCGAGCAATCACTTCGGCGGGGTTGAATCCTCGCTCCCTTAAAGAAACTCGGTTGCTGGGCACAGGTACCAGTCGGGTTGGTTTTTCCTCAAAGAGGCCCAATAGCGGCGACATCCAGACAGCAATTTGGGCCCCTAGTGAACTTTCGCCCAACTCCTTAAAGGCTCGCAATAACTGACGCGAGTGCTCGTCATAGGGCATAGTTGCGAAACCAATCAACCCTGACCGGTAAACCAACCGTGGGCTTTGAGCAAACTCTTGGGAACATTCGGCGCAAATTCGTTGCGACAATTTTAAACAAAGTAGACACAGTGTTGGCAGCAAGAGATCTTGTAACGTCGAAACCATTCAAGAAATATCTCACCGGCTGACCTTGAGTTCGAGCTCAAGTTTCCAAAATGTGGAAAACTATTGACCCGCCATACGCAGGCTAACGGCATTCTCAAGAGTGCTTGTCCAACTAAAGTTTTGCGCACTAAAGAATTCACCTGAATCACTTAGGTAGTGATAACTTCCTCCAGGAGAGCTAACCACTTGAATGCCACGAATTGTCCCTCTACCAACCGTGACGATTCCGCCTACGCTAGCGGTGAATACTGATTGATAACCATCACTGTCGCTTCTGAGGCCGACCAGACTGACTCGATCCGACCAACTGATTGATTGGCTCGTCGAGTCAAAACCATCAACGGCCAAAGGTTCTCCGAAACCGATTACCTGCTGGTTTTCGTCCCGAATAACAGAAACAATCGACGCGAAGCTACCAGAAAACTCGCTGTGCAAAATAGCCAAACGGCTACCCTCTGAACTCAGAGCCATGGCCTTGATTGAAACCAAACCCCCCATTGGTGCCGCAAGGTTTGTTTTCGTGCCGCCAACGCTTGAGATATAAAGTTCAGACCCTCTTGCAGAGGTTGTCGTCCAGATTCTGTCGAATGGATCAATGGTTGGATTGATTAGGCCAACTCGACTGTCGATGAGTTTGCCCTTCACCCCGATCAAGCCCAGGCTATAGGCGAAGACGCCCTTGGGTCCCAGTAGGGCGAGCAGGGACTCATCACTCGAAAGAGCGAAACCTTTCGCTTGGACATCTGAGACGAGATCGTTGGCAACTGAAATCTCGAGGGCGCTCGACCCGACAAATCGAATCAAACTGTCTTTGGTTAGAACGATCGGCAAAGTTGATGGGGTTGAAGGCATTCCGGATGCACCGGTGGCGATGTCTTGCCTCGTACGTTGGATGGAGATGATCACATCGGAAATCCCATCGATGCCTCCAAGCGTGGCTATCAACTGCGACTTCAAAAACGGTCTGCGAGATTCTGGGATTTCAAGTGCCTTGGCGGAAAGATCCACGGTTGCCGCTCCCTGAGTTACGGTGACCGAGTTGATGTTCAACTTAGTTCCTTCGGGAATCATGTTTTGTACCGAAGGGGCCAGCCAGGAACTTGGCCCTTTCAACAGAGCATTGGTAACTCTGGTGGCTAGCGCAGCTTTAGTGGGGAACCACCGGATCTCTGGAACCAGATAACTGAGCGAGGTGTCCCAGAAATAAATAGAAACTGGTTCGAACAGTAAGTTGAAATTGGGTCTGAGCAGGATGGTCAGATTCGGCGCTGATGAGATTCGCCACTGGCCAGAAACTTGAAGAAGTCGAACGTCAATTATTTGAGTCGAACCGGGCGTCGATTTGTAGGTCCCGTCTGAGGTGATGCGAGCGTCATAAGGAATTTGTATCTGAACTCTCGTGCCGGTGTTGGAAACAACCCTCGTGTTCCCACTCTGAATCAGAGTCTCGTTCGCCGGCTTCCACTTGGAAGCAAAGTTTGGGGTAAGGAATTCTCGCGCCACCGAATAGTCATCTTGGGGCCCGTTGCCGGCATAGAAGAAGCCGCTGATGATCTGCTCTTGACTGGCGTTTTCGAGCGGGCCGCTTGGTGAGTAATAGAGATTTTCGTTGCTTCCACCCTGCTGGACCTCAGGCCCGAGCTGGTTGGAATTCAGGGTTGGCAGCGTTGCGCAAGCCGCGAGATTTGCTGCAAGCAAGGTCGCCAAGGCTAATTTCACCAATCGCCGAATCATATGCTCTTCCTCTGACTCAGGGTTTCTCCAAGAGGAAGGGGTGACTCGGTAAACACCTGACCACTTCGCTTAGGCAGCGTCAATCGGAAAAGCGTCCCCTTGTTTGGCTTGGAAGTTACCTGCAGCCAGCCGTTGTGGAGATGGGTGTCCTCAAGGGAAATGGACAGCCCCAAGCCGGTTCCCCCGGTGGTTCGCTTGCGGGCAGGGTCACCGCGCCAAAAACGGTCAAATACCCGATCCATCTGCTGCCTGGACATACCTACCCCGAAGTCTCGAACGGTTACCGCAACCGCGTTTTTCGACTGGGCAACTTCAATTTCAACCGGCTTGCCTGAACCATGCTCCAGCGCATTCGAAATCAGGTTGCGCAGAACACGTTCGATTCGGCGTCGGTCAAATTCGGCGTCAATGCGCCGATTCGGCAGTTTAAGAACTAACTCGCTGTCGAGTGAGTCTGCGAGTGGTTCTAGCCCACCGGCAACAATTTGAACGATATCGTTGAGGTCGTTTGGTTCCAGTTCGGCAACCACCGCGCCGGCGTCATAGCGAGAAATTTCAAGAAGGTCGCTGAGCAGAATCTCAAACCGCCCAACCTGAGAAATTAGAGTTTCCAAAGATCGCTTAGCTTTGGGATCGAGTTCGTTGACGCGCGCTTCAAGCATCTCGGTGGCAAGTTTTATTGTGGTTAGGGGTGTGCGAAGTTCGTGAGAGACATCGGATACGAAACGCTGTTGCATTTTGCTAAGTTTGCTGAGCTCCCCGATTTGGGTCTCCAGACTCTGGGCCATCTTGTTGAATGACCTTGCCAAAGTTGCCACGACATCGGAGCCCTTTTCAGGCAAACGTTTGTCAAGCGAACCCAAGGCCAACTCTTCGGCCACCGATGCCGCTCGAGCAACCGGACCGACAATTCGGCCGGTGATGAAATAGGCAACGACTCCCAGCATCAGAATCAACACCACTCCACCCAGGGCCAATGTGGATTGCATGAAGTTCAAGGTCTCCTGGGCATCCGAAATGTCGTAAACAAGGTACAGCTCGTAGTTTCCCGCCACGGGGATGGTGATCTTTGAACCGACCACAACCGCCGGCTGCGGGGTTCCATTGGCGGAGAGTTGAAGTGATCGGTAAACCAACCGGTTGTCGGTTTTCGCGACTAGTTCTCGGAGTTCAGTTGGAATTTCTGAGACTCTCAGATCTCCAGAAATTGGAGACTGCAGGAATTGTTCTGTCGATTGGTTGGCACTTCTTAGCAACGCGACTTTTCTCGAGCCGTTGGCCGTCTTTTGCTCAAGGTTAGGAATAACTTCGTTCACCAGGGTCTGCAAGGAAAAGGAATCGGTGTTTCCAGATGCCGAGAAGGTCTTCTGCACATCACTGGTTGCTTGCTGAGACTCGCGAAGAATCTGATCCACGCGCGTTTGAAAAAGCCCGTTACCAATCGAGAAAGAAAGAAATCCGCCAACCGCAATCAAGGAGATGCCACTGAGTAGAACCGTAGCGGTGACGTAGCGCAACTGGATAGACCTGCGAAAGATCTCCAGCACTCGTGACGCTAATTTGGTAAACACGAAAGCTTAAAACTGACCGGCCTTGTAGCCAACGCCACGTTCCGTAACGACAATCTTCGGGTTGTCTGGGTCGAGCTCAATTTTAGAGCGCAGACGTTGGACGTGAACATTGACCAAACGTGTATCGGCGTCGTAGTGATAACCCCAAACCTTCTTCAAAAGGTCTTCTCGCTTGAAAACCTGCTTCGGAGCCTCAGCGAGAGTCTGTAACAGATTGAACTCCAATGGCGTGAGTGAGATTCGAACACCATCGCGGCGAACTTCATGGCCGGTCACATCAATTACCAATGGGCCGAGAATCAGTTCGGTGACTTCGGACGCCCGCAATGGTCGAAGGCGTGCTTCGATTCGCGCTTGAAGCACTTTGAATGATGGCATCGGCTTGAAGATGTAGTCATCGGCTCCGGCTTCGAGACCTTCGACGACCTGCTCGTCTTCGGTTCGAGCGGTCAGCATGATGATTGGCACTCCACTCACGGATCTAATTTCTCGACAAACTTCGATTCCAGACTTGCCAGGAAGCATGAGATCGAGAAGCACCAGGTCAGGATCAAAGTCCTTGAACGCAGGAAACGCGTTAGAACCGTCGGTCACGCCCACTGCCTCGTAACCCGCGTTTTCCAAGAGGTCGGTTAGCTGCTGGTTGAGCAGTAACTCGTCTTCAACGACTAAAACTTTTTGCGCCATAAGTTTGCCTCTAGTAACGGTAGTGATCTACCTTGTAAGGACCCTCGACTGGCACGCCGATGTAGCGTGCCTGACTAGGAGTCAATTTAGTTAATTCGACACCAAGTGCGTCTAAATGTAAACGAGCAACTTTTTCGTCGAGGGACTTCGGAAGAACATAAACTCCGAGCGGATAGTCGGTTGATTTCGTGAATAACTCCAACTGAGCCAAAACCTGATTGGCAAAAGAGTTACTCATTACAAAACTCGGGTGCCCGGTAGCGTTGCCAAGGTTCATTAGTCGACCCTCGGATAGCACCAGGACGGATCTACCGGAAGGCATTCGCCATTCGTGAACCTGAGGCTTGATTTCGACTTTCTCGGTTCCAGACAGCTTTGCCAAACCATCCATGTCGATCTCATTATCGAAGTGACCGACGTTAGC
>JBIKJD010000041.1:0-8522 GCA_044361205.1 Rhodoluna sp. | reverse complement strand
CCGCCCTTTTGGTCGAAGAACTCGAGAAACTTGCCAAGCAGGGAATCACTGAAGACGAACTTGAGTTGGCACGAGGAAACATCTCCGGGTCTCTGGCTCTAAAGTTCGAATCTTCGATGGCTCGAATGAATCGATTGTTCTCAACGGAAATCCACAATGGTAAGTTTTACGATCTGGATGAAACGATTCTTCGGTACTCGCAGGTAACCGCCGATCGCGTTCAACGAGTTGCCCTAGACCTAGTGGATCGCGAGCGTTCACTAGTGGTTGTCGGCGACGTGACTGAGTCTGCCTTCAAGCAGTTCGTTTAGGGTTAAATCATGACCATCAAAGTTGCAGTAGTTGGAGCCACTGGGCGCATGGGTAAGTTGGCCATCGACCTAATTGATTCGGCACAGGACTTGTCTCTGCACGCCAGCTTGAACTCAACATCTTCTTTGGATGAACTTGTGGGCGCTGACGTTGTATTCGATGTAACCAAACTGGAAGTCAGTGAGAGAGTCGTCAGTTTCTGTGTCTCACATCAGCTTCCGCTGGTAATTGGCACCTCTGGTTGGTCGGCTATTCGACTTGCTTCGCTTGACTCAGAGGTTTCCAAGGCTCAGGCAACCGTCGTCGTGGTTCCAAACTTCTCAATCGGTTCCATGTTGGCCACGCGCTTCTCCGCGGAAGCCGCCAAGCACTTTGCAAGCGTTGAAATCGTTGAAGCTCATCACGCCGGGAAGATAGATTCCCCATCGGGCACGGCAATTAGAACTGCCGAACTTATCGCGGAATCCCGAGAAGAAATTGGTTTGGTGCCGGGTGTCGGCCAAGCGGCACGTGGCGAAATCGTTGCTGGCGTGCCAATCCACAGCCTTCGACTTCGTGGCGTCAGCGCTAAACAGGATGTCCTGTTGGGGGCAGAAAGCGAGCTTCTAACGATCTCTCACGAGGTGACCTCTGTGGCCGCCTATGCCGGGGGAATCCTGGCAGCGATTCGTTTTGCCTGCGTGAATGAAGGTTTCTTCGTCGGCCTCGACCAGGTTGTTGAGTAGTTGAAGTCTCCAAAACTCGGCGCGGCAATTTCAATTTCGCTCCTGATCGTTTACCTACTAGTTTTGACCAACTGGGCAATCGGCATGCTCAGCACGGGAACCCTGGTCGGAGTGACCATGGGAATCCTGATTCTCACCTTCCCAGTTCTTGGTGTCTGGACCATCTATCGCGAATTGAAGTTCGGTTTGGCTGTCGAAAGACTGGGCAAAATCCTAGAAGACACCAATACATGGCCAGTGTTCCAGTTGGAACTTCGCCCGAGCGGTCGACCAACCAAGGAGTCGGCAGCCGAAAATTTTGAAACCTTCAAGCAGAAGGCAGAGGGCTCTCCAGAAAAGTGGCAGAGCTGGTTTGCACTATCTTTGGCCTACGACGCCTGCGGAGATCGACCTCGCGCCAGGCAGGCGATGGCAAAGGCCATCACACTAGCCAAATAGCCTTGGAGGCTCTAAGGCTTGATGAGTCCGATTCGGGCGAGCCCAAGCCATATTTGGCAACCTAGGCAATAGTTGAAAACGGCGTTTAGGAATGCTGCGAAGAATGCTGCTGACGCCAAAATGGTCAAACCAAGCGAAACTCCGGCAATTCCAAGTACCAATCCTGAACCAGCGACAACCAAACCCACCGCTTGAGCAAACTGTGGCGGTCTTGAGTCTTCAAGTTCCGTAGGGGCTTTCAGAAGAGGTCTAACCAGTTTTTTGAAAATCAAGCCGTATGGGTGGTTCGAGTTGCCGAAAATTGCGCCGATTGCAAACAGGGCAACGATTATCGATAGCAGGGAAACCGCTAATGAAAAAGTAGCGGGAGTAAGTGAAAGGTAGATCACAATTAGAAGCAGCACGCTGGTGATGCTGGCGCCGAATCGTGGGCCACGTGGGTCAATTTGTTTTTTGCTCATTAGATTACGAAATGTCCTATCTCTGCTTCGATTGTTTGTGGTTTTGGCGCCCCGCCGATTCTAGACTTCACTAAACCCTTTTCGTCTAGCACCAGCGTCGTTGGGGTTTGAAGGATTCCGAATTTCTCGGCAAGCTCAAGTCTGTGGGTAATGTCAACTTCGATGTGAAGAACGCCTGGAGAAGTTTTCTCCAGTTCCCCAAAGATGCGGGCGGTCTGCCTGCAAACGGAACACGCTTCGCTGGAGAACTGAAGGAATGTGGTGTGTTCGCCAAATTCGGTTACTGGCTTGCCATTTTTCTCGGCGGCAATTTCATTTAGGTCAATCTGCTCACCGTTTTTGATTCTTCTTGCACGGCCGGTTGTGAGTTGCCAAAACCAGCCCACAAGCGTGGCTGTGCTCACAAGAGCGATAAGCACGATTAGTCCGGAGTCTGTAGGCATGGTTCAAGGCTAGATGTTTTACTTTGGCACGCGGCCCTTGTTGCGTTTTCTTACGTCGGGCTACGGGTATTCTTTTTGTGTGTCAGAAATCAAATTCCGCAGTGATGTAACCGTAGAACTAGTTCGCTCTTCAGCGGCAGATTCGGATGTGCTTTTTGCGGCCCGAGTTTCTACCCAGGGCGAGCAGACCTTAGAGTCAGCTGCCGCAAATGTGGACGCCTCAGAGAACGAGAAGGCCAGCAAAGGCCTTATCAACTACCTGATGCGAGACCGTCACGGTTCGCCATTTGAGCACAACTCAATGACTTTTTACGTTCAGGCACCCATCTTTGTTTTCCGTGAATTCCAGCGCCACCGCATTGCTTCTTACAACGAAGAATCTGGCCGTTACAAGGAGCTCAGCCCGGTTTTTTATGTGCCAGGTCCAGATCGCAACCTAGTGCAGGTCGGTAAGGCTGGCCACTACGAGTTCCTTCCTGGAACTGCCGAGCAGGTTGCCCTTGTTGAGCAAGAGGCTAGAACTGCATCAACCGAAGCCTACGAATCGTACCAGCGCATGCTAGAAGCTGGCGTTGCTCGAGAGGTGGCTCGAATTGTGTTGCCACTGAACATTTATTCGTCGATGTACGTGACCATGAACTCACGTGCTCTCATGAACTTCTTGAGCCTTCGCACTAAGCGCGAAGGAACTCACTTCCCTTCATTCCCTCAGCGCGAGATTGAAATGTGTGCAGAGAAGATGGAAGAGTTCTGGGCTGAATTGATGCCTTACACCTACGAGGCGTTCAACCAGCACGGTCGAGTCGCTCCATAACGCTAATCTTGAAGCATGTCACCGGCAAGTAAAGACCTATTCGGCCAAGTTCTGGTGGCGTTAGTCACGCCTATGAACACCGATGGTGAAGTTGACTGGCCGGCTACCGAAGCCTTGATGGAATATGTAATTTCCAACGGGGCCGACGGAATCGTAGTCACCGGAACCACTGGTGAAACTTCAACTCTTACCGATGCCGAGAAGTTGAAGCTGGTCGAGGTGGGCAAGTCGGTTGCTGCCGGTCGAGCCAAGATCATCACCGGCGGTGGCTCTAATGAGACCGCCCATGCAATGCAGCTTTACAAGGCTTCTGAAAAAGCTGGTGCCGATGGTGTGATGATCGTGACTCCTTACTACAACAAGCCAACGCAATCCGGAGTGCTCACTCACTTCCGTCTAATCGCTGATTCCACGGATTTGCCTGTGATTCTCTACGACATACCAGGTCGCTCTGGAATTCCGATTCAGTACGAGACTTTGATTCGCGCGGCGAAGCACCCGAACATCGTTGCCGTCAAAGACGCCAAGGGAGACCTTGCTCAGGTATCCAAAGTTATGAACGAAACCGACCTGCTCTATTTCTCTGGTGATGACGCAAATGTGCTGCCTCACCTAGCGATTGGTGCGACGGGTTTGATCGGCGTCACCGCAAACGTAGCACCGGCGGCCTATCGTGAACTGGTAGACGCCACCAACCGAAACGACTTTAAAGCGGCCTTGACCGTTCACAACTCCCTTGAGCCTCTGGTTTCAGCGATGATGAACCACGTTCCAGGAACAGTTGCAACAAAATACGCACTTCACGGCCTAGGCGTTATCAATAGCCCTAGGGTTCGTCTTCCGCTAGTTGGCCCAGAGGATGCCGAGGCAACTCGCATCGAGGTCGACATCGACAAGGTGAAAAGCATCACCGGCCTGTCATTCGAAAACTTCCGTCCAGACCGCAATGCAGCTGCCGGTGGCGCGCTGCCAAAGGTGGCTGGCACAACCAGATAAGAGGAACCCTTGGTTCTAACACTCCCGGCTCCGGCCAAACTACAACCGAACACTCTGCGAATTGTTCCACTCGGTGGAATTGGAGAAATCGGTCGCAACATGACAGTTTTCGAAATCAACGGTAAGTTGCTGGTCGTTGACTGCGGTGTTCTTTTTCCAGAAGAGACCCAACCCGGCATCGACGTGATTCTGCCTGATTTCAGTTACATCAAAGACCGCCTGCAGGATGTCCTTGCAATTGTTTTAACTCATGGTCACGAGGATCACATCGGTGGCGTTCCATACCTTCTGAAAATGCGCGAAGACATTCCGCTAATCGGTTCAGCGCTGACCTTGGCATTCGTTGAAGCAAAACTCAAAGAGCACAAGATCACGCCGTATTCGATGGTCGTGACTGAAGGCCAGCACGAGTCTGTGGGCGACTTCAACCTCGAATTTGTTGCCGTGAACCACTCGATTCCCGATGCTCTGGCTGTCCACATTCAGACCACTGCGGGAAACGTTCTCCACACCGGAGACTTCAAGATGGATCAAATTCCACTGGACGGCCGACTTACCGACCTTCGCGCTTTTGCGCGAATCGGTGAAGCTGGTCTGGATCTGTTCATGTCCGATTCCACAAACGCAGACGTTCCAGGCTTCACTCCAATGGAGAAAGACATTGGACCGGTCATCGACAACGTGATTTCACGTTCAACCGGAAAAGTTGTCGTGGCATCTTTCTCTTCTCACGTTCACCGGGTGCAGCAGGTCTTAGACGCAGCTCACGCCAATGGGCGTCGTGTGGCTTTTGTTGGTCGTTCGATGGTTCGAAACATGGAAATCGCAGCGCAGATGGGTTACCTGAAGGTGCCAGCCGGATCGCTAATCGACTACAAGCACTCGGGTGATGTTCCTCCCAACCAAATCGTGTACATGTCAACCGGTTCTCAAGGCGAGCCAATGGCTGTGCTTTCTCGCATGGCAAATCTGGAGCACGACGTGCAGATTGGCGAGGGCGACACCGTCATCTTGGCTTCATCGTTGATTCCTGGAAACGAAAACGCCGTCTACCGAGTCATCGATGGTCTCACCAAGCTTGGAGCCAATGTGGTCCACAAGGGCAACGCCAAGGTGCACGTCTCCGGTCACGCGGCTGCGGGAGAGTTGCTCTACTGCTACAACATTCTCAAACCCAAAAACGTGATGCCGGTCCACGGTGAATACCGACACCTCATTGCCAACGGCAAGCTGGCCGAGCAAACGGGAATTCCGAAAGACAATGTGCTCATCGCCGAGGACGGCTGGGTAATCGATCTCAAGGACGGGCAAGCTCACATCGTCGGTGCGGTGGAATGTGCACTGCTTTTCGTTGACGGAAAGACTGTCGGCAAGGTGACTGAGGAAGACCTTCAAGACCGCCGCGTGTTGGCTCAAGAGGGCTTCATCTCTATCTTTGCAGTGGTTGACGATCAAGGACGGGTCACGGTCGGACCGGAGTTTAGGGCTCGCGCTTTTGCTGAGGACGACCATGTCTTCGACGACGTGAAACCCGCTGTTGCGAAGGCTTTAGCTGAAGCCGCGGGCGATGGTGTGAAAGACACCTACGCCTTGCAGCAGGTGATTCGTCGAACGATCGGAACCTGGGTCAATAAGAAGCACCGACGCCGTCCGATGATCATTCCGGTAGTCGTAAGAGAGCAGTAACCTCCACGAATTTGTCGCTATCGGCGATTACCCTTGAGGCATGGCTGCATCACGACCAAGTACCCCGCGCTCCTCGAAACCTCGAAAGCGCAGCCCTCGCAAACCAGTTGCAAGTACAAGCAACAGCGGTTGGTTTGCTCGCGGTTATGTTAAAACAGCCAATGGGGTTGGTTATCTTGCCCGAGTTTTCCGCAATGGCGATCTCCCTGACGAGGATCGTCGCGACGGGTTCCCCTTTGCAATCCTTATCGCGGGTTTGATTGGCGGTTGGGTGGGCTGGTTCATGCCTGAACCAGACGGCGTTGGGCACTTTATACACTCCTGGACCATGGGTTTGATGTTCGGCCGCGTGTCACTAGGTTTGCCGGTTCTCATGGTGGTGCTGGCCATCTACCTCATGAACTATCCACCATCCGTCAAGGGGAACGGGCGTATTGCCTTTGGGCTTTTTGTGCTTGTAATGAGCGTCGCTGGGTTCTTCCACATCTTCGGAGGAACACCCGCACCTAGCGACCCAAATTACAACGAACTGTTCACCAATGCCGGTGGAATTTTCGGATGGATGGTTGGAACACCGCTATTGGCTCTCACCGTTTGGGTTGCGGTTCCGCTGCTCACTCTGATTTCGTTCGTCGCAATTCTGATTACTATCAAGGCCACCCCACGTCGAATTGGTGAGCGTCTGGCCTCACTGCGTGACCGCATGTTCGGTGAGCCGGTTAAAGCTAAGCCGGTCCAGGGCGAGACCGCGACCGAAGTAATCGACGACGCTTTTGACGGCACCAAGGTTCCTTGGTGGAGGCGCGACAAGAAAGACGTCGAAGAACCTTTCGATACGCCTGTGGTTACCGAGCATGTTGCCATTGAAGATTTGTTCAAGGACGAACCTGAGATTGACGTTACCTCGGTTGATTCAACAACCAAAACGGAACCAATCGCCATCGTCACCGAAGAGTCGGCAGACGACTCAAACGAACTGTTCCCAGAGCCTGACCTTCCGGTTGTGGTTACTGAGAAGACCAAGACCAATCGCCCTTACCACCTACCTCCGGTGAGCATGCTTCCGCCAGGAACACCACCAAAGGCGAAAACCGAGGCGAATGACCTGATCGTGCAGAAGATCACCGGTGTGTTCAGCGAGTTTGACGTTGCTGCCCGAGTGGTTGGATTCTCCCGTGGCCCAACAGTCACCCGTTACGAGATTGAGTTAGCACCGGGGGTAAAGGTTGAGGCGGTTACCCGCCTTTCCAATAACCTCAGCCTGGCCGTGGCCAGCAATGAGGTTCGAATCTTGGCACCAATCCCTGGTAAGTCACTGATCGGTCTGGAGATTCCGAATACCGATCGTGAAACTGTGTCACTCGGTGATGTTTTGCGTTCGAAAGTTGCCACCGACAGTAAGCACCCGATGACCATCGGTGTTGGTAAAGACGTTGAAGGTGGGTTTGTAATCGCGAACCTCGCGAAGATGCCGCACCTTTTGGTTGCTGGTGCCACGGGTGCCGGAAAGTCGTCATTCGTGAATTCGATGATCACTTCGATTTTGATGAGAGCCAAGCCAGCCGAAGTTCGAATGGTTTTGATTGACCCTAAGCGCGTTGAACTTGCCGCGTATCAGGGCGTTCCCCACCTCATCACCCCAATCATCACCAACGCTAAGAAGGCTGCCGAGGCGCTTCAGTGGGTAGTGAAGGAAATGGACATGCGCTATGACGACCTCGCGTCGTTCGGATTCAAGCACGTCGACGATTTCAACCGCGCGGTTGTTGCGGGCACGGTTAAGGTTCCAGAAAACTCGCGCCGAGTCTTGCAACCTTACCCTTACCTTTTGGTTGTGGTTGATGAGCTCGCGGACCTCATGATTGTGGCTCCACGAGATGTTGAAGACTCTATCGTTCGTATTACCCAGCTGGCTCGTGCAGCCGGAATTCACCTTGTCCTTGCAACTCAGCGCCCATCGGTCGACGTGGTCACCGGTCTAATCAAGGCAAACGTACCTAGCCGCCTAGCGTTCTCGGTATCTTCGGTCACCGATTCTCGAGTTATCCTCGACAGCCCTGGTGCCGAGAAGTTGGTTGGTCAGGGTGACGCACTGTTCTCACCAATGGGAACCAACAAGCCAATTCGCGTTCAGGGGGCTTGGCTTTCTGAAGAAGAGTTGGAAAAGGTAGTCAGCCACGTCAAGGCCCAAATGGATCCCGAATACCGCAGCGACGTGGACGAGCCGGTCTCCAGTAAGGCCATGGTCGACGCTGACATCGGCGATGACCTTGAGGTATTGCTTCAGGCAACCGAACTTATCGTGAACTCTCAGTTTGGGTCAACCTCGATGCTTCAGCGAAAGTTGCGAGTTGGATTCGCCAAGGCGGGTCGTCTGATGGACCTCCTAGAATCCCGACAGATCGTTGGACCAAGCGAAGGCTCAAAGGCTCGAGAGGTTCTGGTCAAACCAGAAGACCTAGCCAGCGTTCTGGCTAGCCTGCGCGGAGAACCAGGAGCCAAGACTTCCACCGAGGTGGCAAATGCCGCCAACCGGATCGACCAGGGCTCAATGGCTGCTGGGGAGTTCGAGGAGTTTATGCCTAAGGGCGACCCAGACGAAGGCGAGGAAGACGCCTGGATTCTCACCGGTCGCGACCAGTGAATC
>JBIKJD010000040.1:0-8669 GCA_044361205.1 Rhodoluna sp. | reverse complement strand
GGTTGGAACGCTGTGTATAAAGGTACGGCGTGACCCCTTCTTCACCAGGTTCGTTCACCAGGGCAAGAGAGTAATAAGGTACGTAGGCAACCTTGGTGAATTCGCTCAGCATCTCAACGCGATAGCCCGGCTGGTAATTCCGTTGCCACGGAGAGTTGATGAACACATAGTCAGGGGCCAGGGCCTTGATTCGATCTAACCCTTCAAATGAGTCCTCGAAATTGAAGCGAAGGTGCCGAACTCCCTGACGTGTTAGGAATTCACTCACTCGATCTTCTTCAGCGAAAGGTTTCTCCTTGCTGAATCGCCGAGGAATTGAGATGACGTCGACATCGAAACGAGAGTCGGCGTCCATCTGCTCATAAATGTCCGCGAGAGCATCCCAGGCTTCGAAGTAGAAGGTGAGGAAAACGACCCGAATGCGCCGCTCCGAAGTGTTCATCCAACAAGCGTAAACCTAAGGCTTCACACCCGCCATCGTTGTCGCTCACAGATTCATCTGTAAGAATTTGAATAACAGAAAATCCGAATGGAACTTAAGGTGCAAAATGGACAGAATCAAGAGAATTCTCTCTAACTTGCCGCACCCGGTTCGCTGGGTACTCACAATGGTTCTTGGTTTCGTACTGCTGGTGTTGGGCCTTGTGATGATGGTAACCCCGGGTCCAGGTCTTCTCTTCATCTTTTTCGGTCTTTCGATCCTTGCCCTAGAAATCAAGTGGGCTCGTGAACTCAACCAACAGGGAATGCAGGGCCTTGAAAAGATTGTTGCAAAGTTGAAGTCGATTTTTAGTCGAAAGAAGCAGTAGCACTTCTATTTGCGGATTAGCTTTCCTGGTGAAACTTTCGAAATCGGGCGAACTTCGCCATCTTTTGGCATGACCGCGATGAATCTTGAATAAGCAGAATTCAAGTGATTGCGCATAGCTTCTTCAGCGGCTGCGGGGTCACCATTTGAGATTGCTTGGGCGATTGCCTTGTGTTGCTCGATACTGGTTTTCCAATCCCAACCATCGCGATACATTCTGAACAGGTGAAGGTGACAGTGCGCCTGCTCAAAGGCCTGGATTACGGTCTCGTTTGCCGTTGTTCCAAGGATTGCCTTGTGGAAGCGAGTGTCGTGGCCAAACATCTCGTGCTGAATCGAGCCCGATTTCGGGTTGAAGTTTGCAATTTCGTCTTTGAGTTCAACGCCTGGATTCTGCAAACGGTTTGATGCGGCGATTCTGGCAGCCCAAGGCTCAATCAGTAGTCGCAGTTCGAAGAGATCTCTGACTCCTTTTAGATCCAGCGTCTCGGTGGTTGCATAGCCTTTGTTTGAGGTTGCGACCAAGAGGTTATCACCTTGCAGTAGGCGAAGCGCCTCACGGATTGGGGTCGCGGAAACGCCAAGGTCTTTTGATAGTTGAAGGATGTTGATTTTCGTGGCTGGAGGAATTGAGTGCTCCAAGATTTTTTGGCGAAGCAATTCGTAGACATCGTTTGTCGAAGATCTGGTTGCCGCAGTTGTCGATACCGAGACTGTTTCTTTTTTTGTCACCGAATCCCCTTATTGACTAACTGAAGTCGAGTATATCATTTCGCTTTTTTCGACACGAAACATAAGTTGCGCGAAATCGCGAATAATGTATGATTACCATCAACTCTATACATTTGGAGGTTTGAGTGATTCAAAGAAGATTCCCTCGTCCTAAGGACTTGGCCCCTCTCATGCGCTTTAAGCGCTTCGAGCCGAATGCCAAAAAGCGCCGCTTGGACAAGGCTCTAACAATCTACGACCTCCGGGATATTGCCAAGCGCAGAACTCCCCAAGCTCCTTTTGACTACACCGATGGTGCAGCTGAAAAGGAGCTTTCTTTGTCTCGGGCCAGAAGGGCATTTGAGAACATTGAGTTTCATCCAAACATTCTTCGCAATGTCTCTAACGTCAACACTTCGAGCCAAGTGCTGGGTGGACCGAGCGCATTCCCATTGAGTATTGCACCAACCGGGTTCACTCGAATGATGCACACGGAAGGCGAATTGGCCGGAGCCAAGGCTGCTGCCGAGTTCGGCATCCCATTCACACTCTCCACAATGGGCACCGCGTCGATCGAACAAGTTGCGGCCGTGCAGCCACTCGGTCGTCGCTGGTTCCAGCTATACCTCTGGACCGATCGCGAGCAGTCGATGGAACTTATCCGCCGAGCCAGGGACAGCGGTTTTGACACGCTGTTCGTTACGGTCGACGTGCCTGTGGCTGGAGCAAGACTTCGCGACAAGCGAAACGGCATGTCTATTCCGCCGGCGCTTACGTTGAAAACCATCACCAACGCCATTCCAAGACCTGAGTGGTGGTTCAACTTCATCACCACCCCGCCATTGGAGTTCGCTTCGCTAAACAATTGGGGTGGAACAGTAGGCGAGTTGATTGACAAGATGTTTGACCCAACTGTCACCTTCGACGATTTGAAGTGGATTCGAAGTGAATGGCCGGGCAAGCTGGTGATCAAGGGAGTGCAATCTGTTGAAGATGCAGTTGCCCTCACGAAGTACGGTGTAGACGGAATCGTGCTATCCAATCACGGAGGCCGGCAACTAGACCGAGCTCCGATTCCTTTCCACTTACTACCAGAGGTGAATAAGGAAGTCGGCAAGGATGTGGAGCTCATGATTGACACCGGCATCATGTCAGGAGCCGACGTCGTCGCAGCTGTTGCAATGGGAGCGAAATCCACGATGATCGGACGCGCTTACCTTTATGGGCTTATGGCTGGAGGTCACGCCGGTGTTGTGCGTTCACTCGAGATCCTCACTGGTGAAATCACAAGGACAATGCAGTTACTCGGGGTTGCCGATCTTTCGGAGCTGAAGCCCAAGCATGTAACCCAACTTCAAGAACTAGTGCCAATTACTCGATAGGAGTTCATCATGGAAGAAATCAATTTCAAACCAGAACGTTCGCAGTACACCTACACGTTTGGTGGCGCCAAACCGGTGATGACCGTGAAGCCGGGAACTGTGATGAGGCTCTGGTCAGAAGATGCCTTCAACTTCGCGCTCACCACAGTTGACGATTTACCGAGTCAAAAAATTGACATCCGCTACGTCAACCCTCAGACCGGCCCTTTTTATGTTGAAGGCGCCGAGCCTGGGGATACGCTGGTGCTTCACATCGTCGACCTCACTCCAGCCCGTAGTTTTGGAGCATCCTCGACGATTCCATTCTTTGGAGGTCTTTCGGCAACGGATCGCACGGCGATGTTGCACGAAGCACTGCCCGAAGCCACCTGGATTTATCACGTCGACACCGAGAGAAACCAAGTGGGTTTCCAATCCCGTTTTGGTGATCTGGAAATCGCACTGCCAATCGAAACCATGCTGGGCACCGTTGGTGTGGCTCCGCCTGCCGGAGAAGTGAGAACCAGCCTGGTTCCAGAGCGCTTCGGCGGAAACATGGATACTCCAGAAATGAAAGTGGGAACCACCGTTTATCTGGGGGTGAACGTCGAAGGCGCGCTCTTCTCCATCGGCGACGGCCACTACCGTCAAGGCGAGGGTGAGTCCTGCGGAACAGCCGTTGAAGGTGCAATGAACTCGGTCATCATGGTCGAGCTAATCAAAGGCAACGCGCCACTTTGGCCAAGGCTCGAGAACGACGACTATTGGATGGTGGTTGGGTCGTCTCGACCAATGGAAGACGCCTGGCGAATCGGACAGGTAGAAATGGTTCGTTGGCTTTCAGAGCTTTTGGACATTCACTACATGGACGCCTACCAACTTGTCACTCAGGTGTCACTTTCACCGATTGCAAATGCGGTGGACACAAATTATTCAGTAGTAACAAAAATCCCCAAGAAACTAATGCCGAAGAGCAGTGCTTACGACGGGATTCACACAATGCTCCGCGATCTTGCTAAGACGGTCAAGTAAGCGGCGAAAAGAAAAGGTAACAGAGAGAAAAGCGCCCGCTTTCCTCTTCAACTGAACAAGGAGGTTCAAACAAATGGAAAAACAAGCTAACCCAGGAGTACTGGGACTGCTCGGATACGGAATGTCAACAGTTCTACTGAGTCTTATCAACAGTGGAATTATTCCTTTTGACGGAATGATCATCGGAATGGCTCTGTTCTTCGGAGGCGCTGCCCAGACACTTGTTGCCACTATGGCTTTCAAGAACAAGGACACCTTCGGAGTAGTTGCTTTCGGTGGTTACTCATTCCTATGGCTATCATTCGGTCTAATCCAGGCAGGTGTTTTCCTAAAGTGGTGGACAGCTGATACAAAGGCAATGGGTTGGTATCTCATCATGTGGGCTATCTTCACAGTGTTCCTAATGATTGCTTCGGCAGTTGCACCAAAGGTACTAACAATCATCTTGGCTCTAACCGTGGTGCTTCTTGGCTCGCTAGGAATCTCTTACCTAACCGGCAACGCAGCACTAGGACTATTTGGTGGTTACGAAGGTATCTTGACCGGCGCTTTGGCTATGTACATGGCCTTCGCTTCACTGCTTAACGAGATGTGGGGCAAGAACGTCCTTCCACTCGGCAAGCCATTCCGCAGTTAATTCAATAAATTAGGAGCAAATAATGGATCTAGGAATCAAAGGCAAAGTGGCAATCGTCACCGGCGGTACCAAGGGTATCGGTCGTGCGATTGTTGAAGGCTTTGCCAACGAAGGTGCCAATGTCGCCTTTTGTGCCAGAAACGCCGGTGAGGTTGCAGAAACCGAAAAGGCGCTAACGGCCAAGGGTGTCAAGGCAAAAGGAACAGTAGTCGACGTTGGTGACGCCAAAGCACTTCGTGCTTGGGTTGATTCAACCGCCAAGGAATTCGGAGGCATTGACATGGCTGTAGCCAACGTTAGCGCGCTCGCAATTCCAGACGAGGACGACAACTGGGACACCTCCTATCGGGTAGACCTGATGGGAACTGTCAACCTTTGCAAGGCAGTTATCCCTCATCTAGACAAGAGCTCGGTGAAGTCCTTGGTTGCCATCTCGAGTGTTTCAGGACGCGAAGCAGACTTTGCTTCAGGCCCATACGGAACCTTCAAGACAGCGATCATCGGCTACATGGCCGGGCTTTCGCTATCTCTAGCTGATAAGGGAATCCGCGCCAACACCGTTTCGCCAGGAAACACCTATTTCCCTGGCGGAGTCTGGCAATCCATCGAAGGTGGAAACCCTGACCTATTCAAGTTCGCAATGGACCTAAACCCAACCGGACGAATGGGAACTGCAGAAGAAATTGCCTCGGGAGTTGTCTTCATCTCGAGCCCAGTTTCATCTCGCACCAGCGGTGCCAACCTTCTAATCGACGGAGCCCTCACCAGAGGAATCCAGTTCTAAAGAAGTTAAGAAAGTGGCCGGTGGGTAAAACCACCGGCCACTTTCTTTTTACATCTCGATTGAAATGTCGAAGGTGATAACTCGACGCTCCGGCAGGTGATAGAAGTGCGCCGGGGTAGTGGCATTTCGGTGCAAAGTTGTGAAGATCAGTTCTTCAGCCTTGTTTAGGCCCGTCTTGTCTGCTGCCACCAGCTTCCTCGCGGTCACGAAATAGATCGCGTCCTTTTCGTCGAAGAATTCGGCGACTGATTGTGAACGAAGAGCCCTCGGTACGTTTCGCTGTTCCATGAACCCGGTTGGAACCGAAACGGTAGAAAGGTAGTCGCTGACCACTTTGTACTTCGGCGGTTTGTGACAGAGCGGGGTGTCTACCGAATCAACCTTCACGACAATGATCTTCTTTGGCATGCTACCCAGAACTCGAATTTGCTGTTCCAAGGCCTGAGGAACCACTCCAAGCACCGATGAAGGGTAAATACCAACGTTGTCGGTCAGAGTGATCTTTCCACTGTTCCGAACCTTGGTGACGCTCTTCCAACTCATAGACGTTTCTTCAAGGCGCTTGTCTAGCTCGTGACGACCCTTGCGCCAGATCCACATCATAGATGCCAAACAGAAGCCAGCTAGAAGTGGTAGCCAGGCCCCGGTGAGAAGTTTGGTTGCGCTAGCTGCAAACAGCGACAAGTCCATAAGGAGGAAAACCGTAAAGATCGGCAGCAGGATCAAGCGACGCTTTTTCCACTTCGAGAATGCCAGGATCAGAAGACCGATGGTGGAGACCAACATGGTGAAGGCAATCGCGAAGCTGTAGGCACCAGCCAGTTTCGTCGAAGAACCGAAGATGATTACCAGAGTGATCGAACCCAAACCAACCACGGTGTTCACGAAAGGAACGAAGATCTGTCCGCGTTCGTGACTGTTGGTGTGTTTGATGCGAAGCCTTGGAAGCAGCCCCATCTGGCCGGCCTGGCTGGCCAATGATGCGACGGCGCTAATTAGAGCCTGAGAGGCGATGATTGTTGCCATGGTGGTGATGATTAGAAGTAGGAGAGTAGGCAGGCCGGACGGAACCATCCCGAAGAACGTATTTCCTAAAGTACTTGAGTCCCTGAGAAGCAGCGCGCCCTGGCCGAAGTAGCTCAGGGGGAGAGCGATACCTGCCAGGCCAAACCAACCAATACGAATTGGGCGACGACCGAAGTGTCCGAGGTCGGCAAAGAGGGCTTCAGCGCCGGTAACCGCAAGGATGACGGATGCCATAACGATCAGGGTGTGCCAGCCGTTATCGATGATGAAGTTCAGCGCAAACATCGGATTCAGAGAAACCAGCGACTCTGGGTTCAAAACAATTTGGTAGATGCCGATTCCACCAATAACGAAGAACCAGACAATCATGATTGGTCCGAAAACTTTCCCTAAGCGTTCCGAACCCTTGAATTGGAAGGTGAAAAGCAGAGCCAAAATCACGACGGTGATTGGCACAACTAGATACTCAAGCTCAGGGTTGATTGTTTTCAAACCCTCGACCGCTGAAATAACCGAGATGGCCGGAGTCAGGATTCCGTCGGAGAATTCCATGGCGGCTGCCATTAGAAAGAGGAAGACTGCGAAGCCCAGGATTCCTTTCCTCCCGGCACGAATCTTTTCGGATAACTGCGAGAACATCGCAAGAGTTCCACCTTCGCCACGGTTGTCGGCGGTGAGCACGAACACCAAATACTTGATTGAAACAACTGCGGTCAGTGTCCAGAACACCAGAGATAAAACTCCGAGTATGTCTGCTCTGGTGTCACCGCCTGCGCGTACTGCCTCGTTGAAGGCATAAATAGGGCTGGTTCCAATGTCTCCATAAACAACACCTAAGGCACCCAGGGTGAGTGCAGCTGTTTTGGTCGACTTTTTACGGCTTGACTTAGCCAAGGTATCGCTTTCTGTTGCTGCAAGTCCTTGCATCGCAACAAGAAGCAACATTACTCCTTTTGAAAAAACTATCAAGTTGCGTTTCATGGACAGCATCAACCAATTTTTGACTGCGTACTTTGGCTTTGCTCATGACTTCAATTCGAGAAGACCTCAGCTGGAATCCAAAGGGCTCTTGGCGCCATCCGGACCTCTATACCAACTGAATTTAGTTTGAAGCCCCGGTCTTTACGGTTTTGCTAGGAAAATTATTGGAGGCTCGAGCCAGGAAAATTGCGAACACCAGCGCCACGACAATCCCAGAGCTAATTCCTAGCTCAACGACGGCTCGGTCAAACTCGCTCTGGCTCTTTCCTGATGCCAAGGTCATCGAAGCTCCAACGGTAAGGATGTGTCTCACCGCGGCGATCACGCCGATGATTAAGAAGTTCTGCAGTTGAAAGACGCCGTCTGTGTAACGAGCCACGACGGTTCTAAGAATTTCGAGAATGATGATGATGAAAAGGATGTCATTTATCGCTTGAATCATTCCGGTTGGGAAGAACGGCTGAGTCTCAAAGGCCCTTATCACCGAGAAGTAGAGAGCAACTACAGCGATGGCTAGAAGGAACAATCCGAGCACAACGTGAAAAACCTCTTCAACTCGCTCAACCCAGCGGCTTGGCACTAGTAATTTGTGACGCGCATCAGATTCTTTGGACATATTCGAAAGATACCCGAAGCAAACCTCTAATCTTTAGGGAAACGTTGGTTGTTACATCACGTTTTGGTTTCATTCGCCATGGCACTAAGCCTCGACGAAAGAAATGCCAAGCGAAACCACAGCCCAAGCGATCACGGTCGCCCAGATCACCATCGCAGCAGAAACCAGAACAGTCACTTTTAGTGGCTTCACGCCTGCAGCAACCGAAGCAGCCGCAGCAAACTGAGTCCCGATAAGAATTGGCCCAAGTGCCGCCATCCCGAAGATTCCATACTTATCGAAAGCCTGTTGGGCTTTTACGAACTTAGGTGACTCCGCCTCTTTGCCTTTTGCCAGCCTTCTGGAAATAATCCAGTTTCGAAGAGCACCTCCGCCATAGGCAAACACCGCAATTGTGATGATGTTTCCAACAGAGGCAAATAAAACCGTCAACACAGGGTCTAGTCCAAGCACGATTCCGGCCGGAATAACCGCAATTGCTTCCAACCAGGGAATCGCTCCGCCTAGGAAAACTCCGAAGAGTCCAAGCTGTTCTAGGTTCACAAATTCCTTTCAAACATTCGCGTGATTTTCAATTTAGATGTCCTTTTCACGCCAAGCCAGAATCATCGACGGCGCTGAAGCGAATGCAAACAAAGTCGCGACCATCAGGTAGCTACCTTCATTTCCTTCAGACTCGAACAGGTGTAGATCTGGACCAAAAAACATCAGGA
>JBIKJD010000039.1:0-8705 GCA_044361205.1 Rhodoluna sp. | reverse complement strand
GCTTGGGGATGCCGTGTTAACTGGCGGAGCGGCTTGCGCTGTGGAGGTGATGAGAAATGAGATTGCCACCGCGAGTATGGCAAACAGGGCGACCATCCACGGGCGCCTCACGCTGCCTAGCAACCTGCTCATTAGAGTCAAGTTTAGAAATCTGGTCTAGCCCGGCAGCCCTCGATAAAGGGTTAACCCTTTATTCCTTTAATAAGAAGTACTACTTGGCAAAATTGCTACCAAGATTCCGCCGACAACCTCTTCTCAACTACTTGAAGAGTGCGAGAAGTTCGGTTGCTTTAGTATTTTCATTTAGCGGGTGACGGAGAGGGATATTCCCGTTAACGATGTAGTGGTTGTTTCGCCCAACCTTCTCTTTCACAACGTATCCGGCCTCAACCAAGTCGTTCAGGATTCCCGCCGTAGCGCGAGAGGTAATTCCCACGCGATCGGAGATTTCGTCGATGGTTAGATCGGATCCTTTACTCACGGCCACCAGGACGTGAGCATGGTGGGTTAGGAAGGTCCAGTGAGCCATCTACTTCTTCTCACCCTTGGTTACCTGGAAGCTGGCGAAGATTGCACCGGCCAGAATGATGATGATAACGAGCAGCGAGACCGTGGTTGGGATTTTCACGATGTCGTGAAGAGCCATCTTGATACCAACCCAGATCAGCACTAGCGCCAAGCCGAACTTCAGGTAGACGAATCGGTGCATGATGTCTGCTAGCAGGAAGTACATGGCTCGCAAGCCGAGGATGGCGAATGCGTTCGCGGTGAAAACCAAGAATGGCTCCGAGGTCACAGCAAAAATAGCTGGGATGGAGTCGACCGCAAAGATGATGTCGGTGAATTCAATCAGCACCAGCACCATAAACAGTGGGGTCGCTAGAAGAATGCCATTCTGTCGAATGAACAGTTTCTGACCGTGGTATTCGGGAGTTGATGGAACAGCCTTGGAGAACCACTTGTAGAACTTCGAGTCGGCTGGTGATGCGTGGTCATCAGCTTTACGAAGCATTTGAACACCGGTGAAGACTAGGAATGCCGCGAATAGGTAAAGAACCCAGGCGAAGGAATCAATAATTGCGGCGCCGGCGGCGATAAAGATGCCTCGGAAGACTAGGGCACCTAGCACGCCAAGGAACAGCACGCGGTGTTGGTACTTCTTTGGAACGGCGAAACTGGAGAAGATGATTGCCCAGATGAACACGTTGTCTACGGCAAGTGACTTCTCAATTAGGAAGCCGGCGAAGTACTGCTGGCCAAACTCGCCTCCGAAGTGCCACCAAACTAGCCCGCCGAATGCAATTCCGAGAGTGACCCAGAACAGTGACCAGTAGGCGGCTTCCTTAACAGAGATCTCATGAGCTTTGCGGTGAGCAAAAAGGTCGACAGCGAGCATGACGAGAATCAGCCCAAGTACCGAAAACCACATCCAGAGTTCTACGTTCAAAGTTTTTACCGTTCTTTATAGGAAGAATAACTAATGAATATTATTTCCTGTATTATTCTTCTTGTCAAGCGAGAGGGAGTCATGTCGGAAACTTTAGACTTTGCAATCGCAAATTTGACTTCGGCGCCGGTATTGGCCTTCATCATGGGACTGATTGTCGTAGCCATCAGAAGTCCACTAACAGTTCCCCCACAAATCTTTGAGTTTCTGTCTATTTATCTGCTTCTAGCAATTGGTATCAAAGGCGGGGTCTCCCTAACCGAGGCGCCTCTTGAGGAAATGTGGTTGCCCATTTTGGCATCGGTTGCAGTGGGAATCCTGATTCCGAGTTTGGTATTCCTAGCTCTCGGGCTGACCACAAAACTACACCGCGTCGACCGAGGAGCAATTGCAGCGACCTACGGATCAACGTCCTTGGTGACATTCACGGCAGGCATGGTCTTCATCGAAAACTCGGGGCTTGCTGTTGAAGGCTTTCTTCCGGCCCTCCTGGCAATCATGGAGGTGCCAGGGCTCATTCTTGGAATCGTTCTAGCTAAATCGCATGGATTTGGTGGGTCGATGAAGCCTCTGTTGCACGAGGTGTTCACAGGCAAATCGGTGGCACTCCTGATTGGTGGAATCGTGATTGGCTTGGTCACCGGCGCCTCTGGTTACGAAAAGATCGAGCCTTTCTTCGGGGCGATTTTTGGTGGAATGCTAACTGTGTTCCTGCTTCAGTTGGGCGTCCAGGCAGGAGAAAGTGTGCGCGAACTCAAGCGCACCGGACTCGGTGTCATCGCCTTCGCTGCAATCTTCCCGCTGGTCGTGGGGCCACTAGGGGTGATTTTTGGGCATGCAATTGGTCTAGGCCAAGGTGGGTCAGTGGCATTTGGGCTACTTTGCGGAAGCGCCTCATACATCGCCGCCCCAGCGGCCATCAAGCTTTCACTTCCAGATGCCAAACCAGCAGTCTTCGTCACGCCCAGCTTGGGAATCACTTTCCCGATAAACCTCTTTATCGGCATTCCCCTGTTGGCCTGGCTAGCGGAGATTCTTAACTAGGGGTGTTAGAAGTTCCAGTTGAGGCGTGAGCCGCAGCGATTGCTCGCTTTCCGGCAGGAAGCAGCACAGCCACAGTGGCAATCAAAACCGTGGCAGCACCCGTGATAATCAATAGCAGTTCAACTGACACCACGTCTGCAAGCGGGCCAAGAATCGCCATACCCAATGGCATGGATACCGACATAACAATGCCAACGAAGCCGAACACGCGTCCTTGTCGCTCGGGCTCAACGGTTTCCTGCAGAAGAGTAAATGCTGAGGTTGAGAAAGCTGGAACCACCAAACCAACGATGAAGAACAAGCCATAGAACAACCAAAGGTTAGTCGTAAAGCCCATGCCAACGGCAAGAATGCCGAACAAGATTGAGGTTCCCACGATTGCATTTAGGCGATCAAGCTTTGAACCAACTACCGCCATAAAGATGCCGCCACCGACCATTCCGACGCCGAATGCGATCTCAAGCACGGTGAGCATCCAAACTTCGGTGCCGAAGTTGCGAACGACCATTAGTGGCGAGAGGTTCGAAGGAGCCACGATTAGGAAGAAGACGATGGCGAAGATGGCCATAACCCAGCGCACCAGATCGTTGCTGAAAATGTAGCTAATGCCGTCCTTCAAATCCGCGAAGTAAGACGGCTTATCGGCGCTGGCTACTCGCTCAAGAGGCGGAACGGCAACCAGAATCAACATTCCAATACCGATAACAGCAGTCACCACGTCGATGAAAAGAATGGACTCCAAGGACATGTATTGGTAAACAGCCGCCGCAACCACCGGAGCCAAGAGGCCTAGTGAAGACTGGATACTGCTGTTGATTCCGTTGATCCTCATCAACTGGTCGGTCGGAACGATTTGAGGTAAAAGTGCTGATACGGCTGGCATTTGGAAGCCCGCGCCAACCGAGCGTACTGCCATGACTAAGAAAATAAGCCACATGTCGTCCACGCCCGAAAGCATCAGGAGTGCCAGCCCCAAGGTAGCGAGGGCAATCGCGGAATCGGAAATGATGATCATGGTTTTGCGGTTGACGCGGTCGGCCCAAACCCCGGCAAACACCGAGACGATTGCCTGAGGCAGGAAACCGAAGACCGCTGCGAGCGCCAAGACGATGCCCGATTTCGTGGTGAGCGTTAGATGCCACATGATGGCGTACTGAACCATGAATGAGCCAAAGGCGGTGACGGTTTGACCTACCAAGAAAAGAGAAACCTTTTTCTTCCAACCAACGGCGATGGTTGGTGCTGGCATTGCCTCGGTCATTGCTGCTCCTGATCGGTTCGGTAAGAAGAAAACCCCAGCCGTGGAGGGCTGAGGCTTTCGTGGCTAGTGAGGGATTCGAACCCCCGAAGGCTGAGCCGGCTGATTTACAGTCAGATCCCTTTGGCCGCTTGGGTAACTAGCCTCGTTAGTTTGCTTAGCAACAAACAACCTTTCAAGAATAACTTATCTTCGTGGGCTAAAATCACACTCATGGCAGATTCCTCATTCGACATCGTTTCCAAAGTAGACAAAATGGAAGCCGATAACGCACTCAACCAAGCAATCAAAGAGGTTGAACAGCGTTACGACTTCAAAGGCGTGGGCGCCTCGATCGCCTGGAGCGGAGAGAAGATCCTCATGAAGGCGTCTTCCGAAGAGCGTGTCAAGGCAGTCCTAGATGTTTTCCAGTCGAAGCTTGTGAAGCGTGGCATTTCGCTCAAGAGCTTCGTTGACGGCGACCCTTTCCCATCCGGAAAGGAATACCGAATCGAGGGCGAGCTCAAGAATGGCATCGACCAAGAGCAGGCCAAGAAGATTTCAAAGATCATTCGTGAAGAAGGTCCGAAGAGCGTGAAGTCGCAGATCCAAGGCGATGAAGTTCGCGTTCAGTCGAAGAGCCGTGATGACCTTCAGGAAGTAATGGCTCTGCTTCGTTCCAGCGACCTGGACATCGACATCCAGTTCACAAACTTCCGCTAGACCTTAACCACCGGGGTAGAGCCGGTTGGTGGGTAATCCTCGAGATTTTGAATCTTGAGCTTTCCAACCTTTTTGCCAATCAGACTCTGCATGTAGCCGGAGCCGAAGAAGGTCAGGATTGGGAATATCATCGCCAGAGCCAATCCAACTGCGTCGGCGAGAGTTCCCATGACTCCCTTGGCAACGATGAAGATAAGTGAGTTAGCCAGGCTCATACGTGCCAAAACCTGAGTGGTGGGAATGGCTCTGACATGTGCCGCAGCCGAATAGAAGGCCGGGACCATGATTGACTCTCCTAAACCGGCGATAAAGAAGAATAATGCCTGCACAGCTACTGCTAGCAGCTGGTTGACCGGCACAAGCAGAAGACCAAAAACTAAACCTAGGGTCATTGCGGCTCCACCGAAGTAGCCACCAAACATGGCCGCGCGGTTAATGCTCATTTTGCTGGAAATCCAGCCGACCGAGAATCTGCCAATAATCATTGCGATGGCGAAAGCCGTGAACGGAACCGCGATCAGGCTTGCCGATAGCCCCATAATGTTGGTGGAGTAAAGGGTCATCCAGTCACCCATGGCCAACTCCGGCCAGATTCCCATAAACAAACCGAGTGCAAGTAGCCAAACAATGCCTGGAGTCTTTAGCCAAGAAACTCGTTTTTCATCCTTGACCTTGCTCTGGGATTGAAACTCTTCTTCTCTGGTCATGAGCTGGCTGTTGAGGATTAGATGGGTCACGAACCCAATCATGGCAATTAGCCCCATGTGCCATTCAATAGTCAAGAAGCTTGCCAAAAAGCCAGATATCACTGCCGCCACGGCAATGCCGAGCGACCAGGCTCCGTGAATCGCACCCAGCACCACTTTCTTCAATTGCTTCTGCACTAGCAGTGACTGCCCGTTGGCGCCAATGTTGTAAAGACTGAAGAATACTGCCTGCAGAAAAGTGACAAAGAAATAGAGCCAGTAGTTGCCAATTAGCGGCACAAAACCCTGAATTGCGGTAGCCGCGAGGGTTCCGATTTGTGTGACTCGGGTGGTTCCGAATCGCACCACGAGCCGGTGAGTGAACAAGAGTGCCAGCATGCTTCCAACACCGCTGAAGCCGGTAATCGTTCCCCAAATCGCCAGGTTCTCAGACAGTCCGATGTTTTCGATGATTTCCGGAATGCGAATGATGATTGCAAAAGTAACCAAGGCTTGGGTGAAGAACGTTCCCACAAGTGCGTTCTTAATTCTGTTTGCGCGCTCAGGCGTCATTTTTACTGCCGTTGACATTAGTTCGAGCGATCCACAACGGCATTGGCAAAGGTTGTCAAAGCGTCCTTGATTGAGCCATCTGGAAGTGGATCGATTGCCGAGATTGCTTTTTGGGCCCAGCGTCTAGCGTCTTCTTCGGCGGCTTTGGCAGCAGGGTGGTTTCTTAGGTCAACTACGACTTGGGCCAAAACTTCGTCGTTGGATAGGTCGCCGTCGATTCGTTGCAACAGGGCTCGGGCATCGTCGTCGGTCTTTGCCATCTTTCGAAGAAGTAGTACCGGCAGAGTGGGAACCGCTGCTCTTAGGTCAGTGCCAGGAGTTTTACCGGATTCACCCTCTGGTGCAATATCCAAGACATCGTCGATTAGCTGGAATGCAACTCCAACTGCTTCACCAAACTCAACCAGTGGCTCAACATAGGCTCTGTCTCCGCCAGACGCCAATAAACCCATCTCAGCTGAGGCGGCGATTAGCGAGCCGGTTTTGTCGGCGAGAACTCGAATGTAGTGTTCGATTGGGTCTTGGTTCTCGTTTGGGCCAACCGTCTCGTGCATCTGACCGAGGCACAGACGCTCGAAAGTGCTCGACTGTAGACGAATGATTTCATCTCCCAGGTAAGCCGCAACCTGAGATGCTCGAGCAAATAGCAAGTCGCCGGTGAGAATTGCCAGACTGTTGCCCCAGATTTTGTGGGCAGTTGGAACACCACGACGAGTAGGAGCCTCATCCATGACATCGTCGTGGTACAGAGTAGCCAAGTGGGTAATTTCAGCAACAACTGCCGAGTCAATTACTTCGGATTTGTCTGGGTCGCCGAGTTGAGCCGCAAGCAGCACCAAAACCGGGCGGATCCGCTTACCGCCAGCGTTAACTAGGTGGCGTGCCGCGTCTTTTGCAACCGGGTCGGTGTGAGTTGTGGCTTCGATCAAGCGAGCTTCCACGCGCTCTAAACCAGCTTCAAGTTTTTTGAGAAGCGCCTGGTCTTTGACCATGCGAAACTGCTTTGGCAGCGTGTTCTTCATCTTTACTTGACCTCTACTTTGAAACCTGTGTGAATTGCCACAACTCCGAAATTGAGGTTGCGGTAGCTAACGTTTTCGAATCCGGCATCGATTAGCGAAACTGCGAGTCCGGCTTGGTCGGGCCACGCCACGATTGACTCAGCCAAGTATGTGTAGGCCTCTGGAGTTTTACTGAACAGCCCAGAAACCTTTGGCAGAACCTTGGTTAGGTAAAAGTTGTAGAACTGCTTGAAAACTGGAAGCGTAGCTTTACTAAATTCGCAAATCACTACCCGACCGCCTGGCTTTAGAACTCGATACATTTCGGCAAGTGCGAGGTCAACGTCAACCACATTTCTTAGGCCAAAAGAAATGGTAACCGCATCAACGCTTTGGTCCTTGAACGGCAGCTTTGTTGCATCTGCAAATTGGAAATCAAGTTCTGGGTGGCGTTTTCTACCTTCGGCCAACATCCCCTCGGAGAAGTCGGTGGCAATTACTTTGACCCCTGGCTTTACTAGGGCAACAGAAGAGGAACCGGTGCCAGCGGCTAGATCGAGGATAACCTGCCCGCTTTTTGAGTCCACCGCCTTGGCAACTTTTGATCGCCAGCGGCGAGTTTGCCCAAGGGAAAGTAGGTCATTGGTGAGGTCATAGGTTGGAGCAACCTGATCAAACATTGCAGCGACATCCGCTGGTTTTTTGTCTAAATTGGCTTTGCTCACTAGATAAGTCTACCCGTGAGAAAACTGGGCCAAACGGCTACTCCCCGTTATAGAAGTAATCGCTCTTTCCGCTGCGACGAATTCTCACTGCACGAATCGCTGCGGTCAACCCGAGCGCTGCCGCAGCAGCCGCTAAAACTCCCATGCCGAGATACGCCGATTCCATGAAGCGGTCTGCAGGGGTTTGACGGCTGGTCTTGACCATTCCAATTTGGATTGGATTTGACTGATGAGGGTTCGCTTGGCCCAGGGCCGAAGCTGCGCCGGGGTCGTTAGAAGCAACCATGACGAATTCGCTGTCGCTGCCGACTTCGGTGATGATGGCCTGTGTTCCCACTAGTGATTCTGGGACGATGTTTGTAAATGTGGGGTGCTCTTTTTTAGGTTCCTTGTGTTTTCCGTGACCAGCGCCTGGAACTACAAAGACCGGAGGGATCTTTTCATGTCGGTCGTCTTCGTTTTCCTCGTCCTCGTCCTCTTCGTCTTCGTCTTCGTCTTCGTCATCTCCATCCAAGTAGATTGGAGTGAAACTGCCGGACTGGTTAAAAACAGAAGGTGCTGCGTTAGCTGCAATCGGTGTTGCAAAAAGGGTGAAAGCGACGAGCAGGGCGCCAAGCGATAACTTAGTTGAAGCCAACTCTCCACCTCCACACCTAGAATCAAACATGCTGTCTTCATCAAACCTATGATGCGCGAATCGGAACAAAAAGGGCAAGAACCTTGTTCACAGCAAAGACACAGAGAAGGGAGCGAGCTTTTGCGCGTAGTTTCCGCACCCCTTACCCTCGACAGTGCAGAGCGATTGCTCTCACTGGTTCCAAAAAACCCTTCTGTTTTCGTGCGATCAAATCAAGGGCTCGTGGGCTGGGGCGAAGCAAAGCGAATCACCGCGATCGGGCCAAATCGAATTGAAGTTTTGGCAAAAGCTTGGCGTGAGTTTTGTGAGACTCTCGAAATCGAGGACGCCTTGCAAATTCCCGGCAGCGGACCCGTGGCATTCGGCACAATCGCATTCGCGGATCAGTCAAATTCCGAAAGCGTACTGGTGATGCCCAAGGTAATCCTGGGTAATCGTGACGGCAAGGCGTGGATCACTAGCGTCGACGGAGCGGTCTTGCCAGCGCTTGAAACCATAGAACCCAACGGAAGTGTGGAGTTTAGGCCCGGCCTTCTGGGGAGGAACGAGTTCGCTGAGCTCGTGGATTCCGCGGTCGAGCGAATCAAATCTGGTGAGTTTGAGAAAATTGTGCTGGCACGCGACCTGGTCGG
>JBIKJD010000038.1:0-8746 GCA_044361205.1 Rhodoluna sp. | reverse complement strand
TCCCCATATGGTGGGGGTGCCGGCATGCTGATGAAACCTGAGCCTTGGGGTTTGGCCTTCGATGAACTGCTTTCCCAGGACGGCGAAACCATCATAATTTTCACCAACCCGGCCGGTGAGGTTTTTAAGCAGTCCACCGCGCAAGAGTTAGCCAGCGCCAAGCATTTGGTTTTTGCCTGTGGTCGCTACGAGGGAATCGACCAGCGGGTGGTTGACTACGCCAGGACGAAGGCGCACGTTCGACTGGTTAGCATCGGCGACTACATTCTCAATGGAGGTGAAGTTGCTGCAATCGCCATGATCGAATCGATCGCACGGTTAATCCCTGGGGTGATTGGCAATGCCGAATCGCTCGCCGAGGAATCGCACAACGACTCGGGGCTTTTGGAATACCCGAGTTATACGAAGCCTGCGAGTTGGCGAGGTTTTGATGTGCCAGAAGTTCTCACCAGCGGAAACCATGCGGCGATTGCCGCTTGGCGTCACCAGCAACAGATCGAGCGCACCAGAGCGGTAAGGCCAGATTTACTCGACGACTAGCGTTCTTCCTCTCGGTGTGGCAGAATAGACAGGTTGCTCATCCCTTGAAGTCTCTGCCGCAGGGGAGCGGATGAGTTTTCTTGACAAAACCCATTCGTTTTTGACCTGCGTGCGAAAACAGAGAGCGATACAAAATGCACATTCTCGACAGCGTTGACGCAGCTAACCTGCGCACCGACATTCCAGCGTTCCGCGTTGGAGACACCGTCAAGGTAAACGTAAACATCACCGAAGGTAACCGTAGCCGTATCCAGGCGTTCCAGGGATACGCGATTCGTCGTTCGGGTCACGGAATCCGTGAAACTTTCACCGTTCGCAAAGACTCCGGAGGTTTCGGGGTAGAGCGCACCTTCCCACTTCACTCCCCAGTTATCGACTCGATCGAAGTGATTCAGCGCGGTGACGTTCGTCGTGCCAAGCTTTACTACATGCGCGACCTACGCGGCAAGAAGGCAAAGATTCGCGAAAAGCGCGAAAACGTGCCTGGCAAGAACTAACTTTTTTATGTCCAAAGAACGTCCCGAGCCGAAAACGGCTCTGGGGCGTTTTTTGCGTCGCGCGCAGAAGAACGTCTTCGTTTCATTTTTGATTGATGTGGTATCCGTCGTTGGTGCAGCACTCATCCTCAGTTTGCTTATCAAGACGTTTTTGCTGCGTTCGTTTTTCATTCCATCCGGATCGATGCTCGAGACACTTCAAATCGATGACCGAATCTTCGTAAATGAACTCGTTCCCGATCTGATTGCTCCGGAACGCGGGGACGTCGTGGTCTTTAGGGACCCAGGTGGTTGGTTGGGAGAGCCGCAGCAGGAGCTTCCGAAACCACCGCTGGAACAAGGGGTTGATTTCTTCTTGTCGGCCTTTGGTTTGATTGCACCGGATTCCACCCAGCACCTGGTCAAACGAATCATCGGCAAACCGGGCGATCGCGTGGTCTGCTGTTCGCCTTCGGGCAAGCTAATGGTGAACGGTGTCGAGATTACCGAAACCTACATCTCGCCGAGTTCAAATCCATCCGACAAAACCTTCGACGTAACCGTTCCAGCCGAATCTTTCTGGGTCATGGGGGATAACCGTGGAAACTCAGAAGACTCCCGCTATCACGAGGACCTACCTAGCAAGGGCTTCGTAAACAAGTCGTTTATTGTTGGACGTGCATTCGTGGTCAGTTGGCCGCAGAGTCACTGGAAGTGGCTAGACAATTACCCTGATGTCTTCAAAACCGTTCCCAACAACTGAGATTGAGCGCACTCTCGGGCGCCGATTTGTAATTGGCATCGACGAGGTGGGGCGAGGGGCAATTGCCGGTCCAGTTGCGGTTGGAGCATTCGTCCTGGATTTGGGTCAGTTGGATGAAGCTGCCGTCCCGAAGAAACTTCAGGATTCAAAGTTGATGACCGAAAAAAATCGCGAGGCAGTTTTCGAGGAATTAAAGAATTGGTCGCCAGGTTTTTCCGTCGGAATGGTCTCCGCCGCCGAGATTGATTCGAATGGAATCATCTGGGCTCTCTCGCAGTCTGCCGTCCGAGCCTTGGAGGACTTGGTCAAGCTTGAGGAAATCAAAGACGCAATGGCTTCCAATCAGGTGCACATACTTCTGGATGGCTCTCACAACTGGCTGGAGAGCGTAGTTTCCAGAATTCCGGTCACTGTTCGAGCAAAGGCCGACCGAGATTGCGTTGCTGTCTCGGCTGCGGCCTGCATGGCTAAGGTCACTCGAGATCGTCTGATGGTGGACCTAGCGGAAACTTATCCCAACTATTTATTGGAGGGGCACAAAGGTTATGCATCAGCCGCCCACATCGATGCTGTCCGTCGTTTGGGTCCAAGTGAAGTTCACCGCGTGTCTTGGCTAACAAAAATCCTTAGCGGTGAATAGTAGTAATACCTAAGTAATAGAATCAAGGCCATGGACGAAAACGACTTCGAAGATTACGAGCGAAATGCCGAGCTAGCGCTCTACCGCGAGTATCGCGATTTAGTCGATACCTTCAAGTACGTGATTGAGACTGAGCGGCGTTTTTATCTTGCCAATGAAGTCTCACTAAACCGAATTGACGCCGGAAATGATTTCTACTTCGAGCTCGAAATGAAAGACGTCTGGGTCTGGGATATTTATCGCACCGATCGGTTCGTGGCTTCGGTTCGTGTGCTCACTTTTAAAGATGTCAACGTTGAAGAGCTAAGTGGAAAAGCGTTTGAAATCCCTAAGGAACTAGCCGTAGGCGAGTAGTTTTCCACAGTTTTTAACCGCTTGGTTTTCCCAAGCAATTAAGAGGCATTCTTGGGTAATGCCAACAGCTCCTAATCGACGACACGTTCTCGGTCTTTATGGCGAACGTGTAGCGGGAAACTACCTTTCGTCAATCGGCTATGAAATCCTCGAACGAAATTGGCGTTGCTCCCTTGGTGAAATAGATCTGATTGCCCGCGATGAATCGAGGTACGTATTCGTTGAGGTGAAGACTCGAAACGGTGCTGGTTTTGGGCATCCTCTCGAGGCAATAACTGAAGTCAAACTAAGCCGGCTTCGGCGACTGGTCAGTGAGTGGTGCCGAGCGCGGCAACTTTCAGGAATCGATGTTCGAATCGATGCGGTATCGGTACTTGTCGAGCAGGGTCAGGTAAAGCTAGAACACATCAAGCAGGTGTTTTAGGTGTTAGCGAAAACTTATTCAATCAGCCTGTTGGGGCTTTCGGGGCGAGCCATTGAAATAGAAGCTGACATTTCTAGCAATCTGCCGGCTTTCGTCTTGGTCGGATTACCCGATGCCTCCGTGAATGAGGCTTCTTCTCGGGTTCGCGCAGCAACCACAAATTCAAAGCTGCCATTACCCGGCCGGCGAATCACCGTAAACCTCTCTCCAGCTTCCGTCCCCAAACACGGCTCAAGTTACGACCTGGCGATTGCGGTTGCAGTTTTAGTAGCCAGCGGTTACTTTCCAGCCAAACCGGTGGAATCAAGTGTTTACATTGGCGAACTTGCACTAGACGGAAGGATCAAGCCCGTGCTTGGAGTTCTGGCGGCGGTCGTGGCCGCTAAAAGGTTGGGCTTTCCAAAGATTGTGGTCCCGCGGGCAAATTTAGCCGAAGCGTCCATTGTGAAAGGAATCGAGGTCACCGGTTATGACCACCTCACTCAGCTAGCAGCCGACCTTGGTTCAAAAGTTCCAGTGGTCTTTCCCAGCGAGGAAAAAGCCACCCAAGTTGGAGTATCCAAGTCAAAAACGTGCTTTTCGGAAGTTATCGGTCAGGACGAGGCGATTCATGCACTCACGTTAAGTGCAATCGGCGGACACCACGTGCTGCTAGTTGGGCCGCCCGGAGCCGGCAAAACTATGCTCGCTTCGCGCCTGCCGGGGATACTTCCAGAACTCAGTGAAGAATCGGCAATTGAGGTTGGGGCAATCCACTCTCTAGCGCGTCATGGGCAATTTACTTTGGATCGAGTACCGCCGTATCAAGCACCTCACCACACCGCTTCGATGGTTTCCATGGTTGGGGGAGGGTCCGGTCAATTAAAGCCAGGCCTCATTTCACTTGCCCATAGCGGGGTTCTATTCTTAGACGAAGCGCCCGAATTTCAAGCGTCCGTGCTCGAGGCACTTCGACAACCTCTCGAATCTGGGCAGATCGTTGTCAGTCGTGCGAGCGGTCATGCCACTTTTCCGGCAAAGTTTCAGTTGATTCTGGCGATGAACCCGTGCCCGTGCGGTTATGCAATTGGTAGCGGGAGAAATTGCAGTTGTTCACCGGTATCCAGAACTCGCTACAGTTCCAAGATTTCTGGCCCGCTGAGTGACCGGCTCGACTTGCGTCTGGAACTTGAATCGGTAGGGGTAGCGGCAATTACTGAGGGCAGAGAAAGCAAGCAAACAGCATCTGAATCCCTTAGGTCTTTGGTCACCGAGGCCCGGCAGGCGAGCGCTGAACGGCTAACCAAAACGCCCTGGACGCTCAACTCTGAGGTGGCCGGCTCCTACCTTCGAAGGGAGCTTCGGTTACCACGGGCAAGTACCAGAAATTTAGATTCCGCTCTAGACCGACAGATCATTTCTATGCGAGGTTACGATCGCAGTCTCCGGCTGGCATGGTCAATTGCCGATTTCCATGGCAAGGGTTCGCCAACTGCTGAGGACGTGGCTTTGGCATCCTACCTTCGAGGAACTGAGCTGTGATCTCTGTTTCAATTCGAAGAGATTTTCGAGTAACCGACGAGGAAGAACTTCATTCACGGTTGGTATGGCATGCACTAGTTGAACCGGGCGATCGTATTGCCGGCTCTCTACGGTTAGAACTCGGTAGTCCCGAAGCCTTACAAAAATTCCTAAGCCATGACACTGCTTCCACAGAACTTGTGCCAAGCGAAGAACTCGTCCGGGCCTACGAACGCTGGCGGCCTCGCTATCGGGAGGGCATGGCGGATGTCATAGTAAAAAAGGCTGCCTTGAGAGAGATGCAGGTAATCCTGCCGAGTGACCCAAGTTGGCCAAGGACGCTGAACGATTTGGGCGTTTTCTCGCCAGCGCTCCTCTGGTATCGAGGACATATTGGCAACTTCGAAAAGATTGAGAAAACACTGGGGGTAGTCGGATCTCGAGTGGTCTCCAGTTATGGACAGAAGGTAACTGCCGAAATCGCTGCGCTCGCGGTTCATGAAGGTGCCACAGTTGTTTCCGGTGGAGCGTTAGGAGTGGATGCGATTGCGCATCGTGTGACACTGTCGCAATCCGGTAGCACAATCGCCGTTATGGCGGGTTCGCTGGACAATCTGTATCCGGCTGGAAACTGGCAACTATTCGACGAAATTGCTCGCCAAGGACTCTTACTTTCCGAAATGGCTCCAGGCAGTAAACCTACGCGATGGAGGTTCTTGCAGAGAAACCGTCTAATCGCAGCACTCTCTTCAGCGGTCGTGGTAACTGAGGCTGGCTGGCGGTCTGGCTCGATCAACACGGTAAATCATGCGAATGAGCTTGGTCGGAGAGTCTTTGCAATACCTGGACCGATAACAAGCCCTACCTCTGCAGGCTGTAATCGCATTATTCGAGATCACACAGCGGAAATTCTTGTAGAAGTTTCCGATTTGCCAATCGAAATTGGTTGGCGTGCTTCAATCTTTGACGAAACAGAATTTCTCGGAAGTCTGGAGAAAAGGCTTCTGGATTTCATTGATGCGCGTGCGCGTGACCTCACGACGCTCACTAAAGATTCGGGTTTATCTACAAATGAAGCGCAAATTGCCATTGGCGGCTTGAAACTTGCGGGTCTAGTTGAGCAGCAGGGAACCATGGGGTGGAAACGCAAATTTACCAATTCGTAACATAGTGCAACCTCTTTGAGGTATCCAATGAATAATTCGCGCTGTAGATTAGGGAGGTGTTTACCAAAGAAGTCGAGCAGAAGATCGAGGGCCACAGCCCGCGTGAACTGGCTTGGCGCAGATTCAAGAGCAACAAAGTAGCCATACCCTCTTTGTCGGTGGCGCTCTTTGTGGTCTTCATGGTAATTTTCGCACCATTGATATACGGCCTTCTCGGTATCGACCCAGAGGCGCGTTACATGGACGCCCTCGACGAACGTGGCGAGGTTCCAGGGGATTGGAATGGCATCAGCTGGGAACACCCTTTCGGTGTAATTCCGGGTATCGGCTATGACCTCCTAGCCAGGATGCTTTTTGGCGCACGTGTTTCATTCTTAATTGCACTGGCTTCAGCGGTAATTACAGTCTTCATTGGCTTGGTATTGGGAATTGTCGGCGGTTACTTCCGCGGTCGCATTGACGGAGTAATTGGGCGCTTTACCGACTTCCTGTTGGCATTCCCAACCTTCTTCATGATCATCGCCTTGAGCGTGCCCTTCGTGGATCGACTAGAAAAGTCTGGAGTCGTTCAAGGTAATGAAGCGCGAATCCTTTACTTCATTCTGATTTTCGCAATTTTCGGTTGGCCGTATCTCAGCCGAATCATCCGCTCGCAGGTTATTTCCATACGTGAACGAGACTTCGTTCTTTCGGCAGAAGCTTTGGGTGCGTCCAACCTCAGGATTTTGGTGAAGGAAGTCCTTCCAAACGTTTGGACTCCGGTAATCGTCTACGTTTCTCTCGCCCTACCTGGCTACCTCACTGCTGAAGCAGTCTTCTCTTACTTGGGTATCGGTGTTCAACCGCCTATGCCAACTCTTGGAACCATCATTGCCGACTCAACTAAATACATGATGAACAACCCTGTCTACTTCTTCATTCCATCTTTGGCGCTGATCCTTTTGGTGCTGACCTTTAACTTGCTCGGTGACGCGTTGAGAGACGCGTTGGATCCGAAGAGCGAGAGTTAAAAAATAGATTTACTTCAATTCGAAGTAATTAACAAAACATCAACCTAGGAGGGTGAATGTTAAAAGGCAAGAAGAGCCTAAAGGTAGCAGTTGCTACCCTTTCGGCTGCGGTACTTGCTGGAGGGCTGCTAACTGGCTGTGCTCCTGCGAATGCCGGAGGTACTATCACGTACCTAACCAACTCTGAGGGCTGGACTCACGCCGACCCACAGCGTAACTACACCGGTTTGCACATCGCGTGGTTCGGTTCCTACATGCACCGCACCTTGACTGCTTACGACCGTAAGCCAGGCGCTGAGGGTTCAGCTGTAGTAGCAGACCTAGCAACCGACACCGGTCGCGCTTCGAACGACAACAAGACCTGGGAATTCACCCTGCGCGATGGTGTCACTTTCGAAGATGGTTCGGCTATCACCTGTGAAGACGTCAAGTACGGTGTATCTCGCACCTTCGCTACCGACATCATCACCGATGGTCCTACCTATGCAATCAGCATGTTGGATGGAACCGACAACTACAAGGGTCCTTACAACACTGACGCCGACAACGACGTAGCCGCTTTCGACAAGGCAGTTACCTGTTCGGAAGACAACAAGACCATCACGTTCAACCTTCGTCGTTCTGTTGGTGACTTCAACTACACCGTTACCTACCTATCTTTCAGCCCAGTTCCTAAGGCTAAAGACACCGGTGACGGCTACGACTTGAAGCCAGTTTCGAGCGGTCCATACAAGATTCAGTCGTACTCAAAGACCGACTCGATGGTTCTAGTTCGTAACGACAAGTGGAACGCATCTTCAGACCCACTTCGTGCCGAGCGCGCTTTCCCAGACAAGATCGTTGTTAAGTTCGGTCAGGCTGAAGAAGTTCGCGACCAGATTATGATCACTGACAAGGATAAGTACGCAGTTTCGCTAGACGCGATTTTGCCAACTAACCAGTCAACGATCTTCAATGCTGACGGTACTCCAAAGGATGAGTTCAAGGACCGCGCTATCAACGTATACGACCCTTATGTTCGTTACGCTGCTGTCAACGTTTCGAAGCTGAACTGTCTACCAATTCGTCAGGCCATCTACTACGCGAAGGACTTCCAGGGTCTAATCACCCTAGCCGGTGGTGCTGCGTTCAATGGTGACGCTGCCGATGGTGTTATCAAGCCTCTAATGGGTTTTGACTACGCTAAGACTGGTTACGCTGCAGATGACAAGGACTGGAAGCCAGAAGGTAACGTCGAGAAGGCTACCGCTCTTATGGAGCAGGCCAAGACCGAATGTCCAGACATCCACGCTCGTGCAACCGACCCTAAGCGCGGTATCGTTTACGACATCGCTGATTCAGAAACCAACAAAAAGGGTTCTGCAATCTGGATCGAGTCACTAGCTAAGGCTGGCATCGTGATCAAGTTCAACTTCATCGAACCTGGTCAGTACTACTCGGTAGTTCTAGACCCAAGCAAGCAGGGCGACCTTTCGGCTGCTGGTTGGGGTCCAGACTGGGCTAACGCTTCGACCGTTATCCCTGAACTGTTCACCGAAGGTGCGGGTTTCCCACTTTCTCAGAACTGGGTTGACCCAGAGTACGCAACCTTCAAGGCGCGTGTTGACAAGAACCTTGCTGAGCCAGACCGTGAAAAGCAGGGTAAAGAATGGGCTGCACTAAACAAGTTCGCAATGGACCGCATGTGGGTCATTCCGGGCACCTTCTCGAAGACTCAGGAAATCTGGGGCTCGGGAATTGGTGGAGCTTACTTCTGGGAGCCACAGGGCGCATTGTCGTTCGGTGACCTCTACCTAAAGAAGTAATTACCAACTGATTGAATCGCGGTGTTGGGGGCGACCCCAACACCGCGACTAGTCGCTCAAGCTTTCAT